>NZ_DIXC01000043.1 GCF_002435945.1 Mesotoga sp. UBA6090 | reverse complement strand
CATTCTTGCCTTAGCTGGACGTGCGCACACCCGATTACCCTAATTATCCAGTTCTCCATGATCAAAAGCTTGCAAGTAGTTAGGGCTCGCAACTCGTGACGAAAACTCGGAATCGGTAAAAGAGAGATACTGTCGAAGAATCCTAGATTGAATCCTGGCTTGAGCTTCCCTAGTCAGCTGCAAATACCATTAAGCATTGCAGTTGCAGATTCTTCTGCTTTCATGAAGTTTGGAAGTTTGGAAGCTTCCATAGTACAACTAAATAGTGTACAATAATATTGGAGGTGAAATAATGACTATTTATGATTTTCAACTGACTACGATTGACGGATGGAATAAATCAATGGAAGACTTCAAAGGGAAGGTACTGTTGTTGGTGAATACTGCCAGCAAATGCGGATTTACTCCTCAGTATGACGGTCTGCAGAAAATCTTTGAAGAATTCAAAGATAAAGATTTCGTTGTGCTAGGGTTCCCTTCTAATGATTTTCTTGGCCAAGAGCCCGGAAGCGATGAAGATATAAAAGCTTTTTGCAGTACAAACTTCGGCATTACATTTCCGCTATTTTCGAAGATTCACGTGAAGGGGAAAGACATTCATCCACTCTATGAGTTTCTTACTTCAGGTGGCGGGAAGAAGGAGTTCTCAGGAAAAGTGAAGTGGAACTTTACGAAGTTCTTGATTAACCGAGAGGGTGAAATAATTGGAAGATTCGAGCCGAAGGAGGAACCCGAGACATTTCGTTCTGCGATTGAGGAGGCGGTTATGTGAGTGAGAAAGTAGGGGTCGCGATTCCAAGAGGGGAAGAACTCCTTAAACTGGACAATCAGCTTTGTTTTGCTTTGTACTCCAGCTCAAGGGGTGTTACAAGGCTTTACAGACCGTTGCTTTCGGAATTCGGCATAACCTACCCCCAATACCTGGCAATGCTTGTTCTCTGGGAGAAGGAGCCGCTTACTGTGAAAGAACTCGGTGAAAGACTATTTCTTGATTCCGGAACCCTGACTCCTTTGCTGAAGAGAATGGAGAAACAGGGTCTCCTGACAAGAGAAAGGTCCCAGGGCGATGAGAGGCAGGTGTTGATAAATTTAACTGAGAAAGGAAAAAGACTTAAGGATAAGGCACTGGCCATTCCACTGAAAATTGCCGATCAGGTAAACATTTCTCAAAGCGAATTCACTTCTCTCTTGACATCTCTGAAAAAGCTGATGAAGCAGATTAATATGGGTGGCTCGAACAACTCTCCCATCTAGTTGATGAAGTGATAAATGACAGTATTACAGTTCGCAATTATTTATATCGCGGGTGCCGTTGCTGGTTTTATGAATGTTATGGCGGGAGGCGGCTCAATGGTCACTCTCCCGGTACTTATGTGGATAGGATTGCCGCCGCCCATTGCCAATGCAACCAATAGACTGGGCGTGATATTTGAAAGCGGTATAGGAGTTAAGACCTTTCGATCTGGGGGTATGAGGTTTGACAAGTCCATACTTCCGGCGATAGTGGCTGCAACGATAGGTTCAGTCATAGGTTCTATGTTTGTCTCGACAATACCCAAGGATGCGCTGGAGAAAGTGATCGCAGTAGCTCTCCTAGCCGTAGTTTTACTTATGTTACTGAAACCGAAGCGGCTCACTTTTTCCAGACCTTCGAGAGCCCTCTCAACTCTAATCTTTTTCGGTGTGGGCTTCTACGGGGGATTTTTACAGGCGGGAGTTGGTTTCTTCCTGATTGGAGCGATTACCTTTTCATACGGCTTTGATCTTGTGAGGACGAATTTCACGAAGATTCTTATCGTCTTCATCTACACGGTTTTTGCTCTGGTGATCTTCATCCTTAACGGAATGATCTATTGGATTCCCGGCCTGGTTCTCGCAGCAGGAAATATTGTTGGTGCTTACTTTGCTGCCAGGCTATCTATAAGAAAAGGCAGCGGTTTTGTGAGATGGATTCTGCTGATAATTGTGGTCGCAAACGCCATTAAGTATCTTTTGTTCTAGAGGAGTGTGACAGATTTTCCATGAGAGAGCTTCTGAGTTTTCTGAAGAGAGCAGGTTACCTGACCGACCCCAGACTGGAGTCAGCCCTAATGGAACTTGACAGGGGGGATTTCGTCTCCCCCGAAGTAGCGGATGAGGCTTACTCCGACAGGGCGCTAGTAAGTCTTGCCAGCTCAGGGAAAATTTGCTCCACTTCTACTCAGCCATCTCTCTTGATAAGCATGATAGAAGAATTGAAACTGCACGAAGACCACAAGGTACTGGATCTTGGAACTGGAACCGGCTTCTGCGCTTGTCTGCTTGGAAAAATGCTGACAAAGGGAAGCGTAGTTTCAATGGAGACCGACAAGACGGTTGCATCAATTGCCTCGAGAAATTTGCGACGCTACCTCCTTAGCAATGTGAGGATAGTGATCGGTGACGGTAGATATGGCTGCAAAGAAGAAGCTATGTACGATGCTATGATCTCCACCGTAGCCTTACCGGGAATAACCGTAGAGCTTTTCAATCAAATGAAGATCGGAGCGAGATCTATCGTCCCGATACACAGAAGCTACATGAACACACCCGTCTTCCTATTCAAAAAACTCGATGAAATCACTTTAAGGGCTGAGATAAGAACAGGAGCGGTCTTTATGGTGGTAGAAAACTCCAAACCTGACCCTCTCTACAGTGATAACGAGTTCTCGCTTGAGCTTCGAGAGGGAAGATTTCGAAAGCTGTAGACTAGTTGTTGGCTGCCTTCCAGAAAACCTCAACACCCTTTTCTATAACAGAGTCAGCAGGCAAAAACCTTGAATTATGTAGTCCATGCTGTTCTCCTCTTCCTGTACCCAACCAGAAAAGTACCGAAGGGTATTTCATAGCGATCACCCCAAAATCCTCCCCCACGTATTTCATTTCTACCGGATTTACATCGACGAGGGTGCACAGTTTATCGTAAAGATCTCCGTCTACAAGAACCTGTGGATACTTTGAACCAATCTCCTGAGAGAACTTAAGACCTCTTTCGGTAGCGACTTCTTTCCCAAGCTCTTCGAGCTCCAGAATTGCTTTTTCAGAAAGTTCAAAAGCTTTAGTTCTAACTGTTCCATAAAGAGTGCAGAAATCTGCCACCACATTTCTAACCCTGCCCCCCTGCATGAGTCCAAATCTGAGTACGGAATCTCCTCTATCTACCGAATAGACCCTATGAAGAAAGTCCATGGCTCCTTCGATTGCGTCTCTTCCCTGCTTATAGAAAGCAACATGTGCCGACCTTCCCTTGAAAGTGCAATCCATTTCGAAGGCCGATGCAAAGAGGACGCCGGGTTTTGTGTAAACAGATCCTTCCGGGAATTCGTCATTTACGTGCAGTGCCCAGGCTTCGGTTATCTCGTATTGCTCCAATTTTGATAAGCATTTCGCAGCACCGCCACCGCCTTCTTCAGCCGGCTGGAAAAGAAAGAGAAAATTACGCTTAAGATCGTTTCTTACTACCCTCTCTATAAGTCCAATGAGAATTGTCATATGAACATCATGGCCGCAAGCATGCATAAAACCTTCATAAGTAGATTTGAATGGAGCATCTGTTTCTTCAAAAACAGGAAGAGCATCCATATCGGCTCGAAATAGAGCGAAGGGGCCTTCAACCTTCTTCCACTCCGCCAGGATTCCGGTACCCGCAACCTTTTCGTAGGGAACAGATAATCGATCCAGGAAATTCATAATGTACTCTTGAGTCTTGAACTCATTGAATCCAATCTCCGGAATCTCATGTAAGTCGTGCCTAATTCTCGCTAAATCCATGCCTTCCTCCTTGAACTGTCATTTCCTATCAGCTACCATGATGAAATTATGACTTGCTGAACTCCATTCGGCAGGTCTCTCGTTGATTTATTATAAACAAAAAGGCGCCTGAAGACTCCTTCTGATTGAATCCTCAATCAACTGAGGGCATAGTCGCAAAAAGTAATTGTAGTAGAATCATCCTCGTAATCGTCGCCCATGTAGGTTTTAAGAGCGAAAGGAATGTTTGGATCAATCATCCAGTACATCGACAACTCTCCGTCCTCATTGTATAAAGCGACTTTTGTTCCAGTATACGTTCCATTCTTTCCATCTACGGAATACAGTCTCTCGTATTTGAAAGTACCAAATCCGTATTGCTTCGTATTCATCTGCTCTTGCAGGTCAATTGCATCATAAATGAAGGATAACATCGAATTCAGGAATATGTACATCATCACTGAGAATTGCTGACGGAACATCATGTCTGAGGTGAGCTCAGTGTTGAGGGGTAGAAAGAGGGGTATCATAATTCAGGATGAAATGGTTTTCATCGCAATCGATCGTTACCCCGTATATCATTTCCTTTTGCTCTCCATTCTCGAAGTACGAAATCTTATTATAGACGTACTTCACCGAAGAGTAAACCTGCAGTGGCACCCAAGATGCAAAAGCGCTCGCAGCCAGAACCAGTTGTTTCTAGCAATTTCCATTTTGCAAGAAGGAAGTATCTCGATAAAATAACTGGTCACTCTTTGCTGGAACTATTGGATAGAGAAAGCTTTTCGAAAACACCTTCAGGAGATGAATCCTTCAAGTGCGGATCTTCCTTGAATAGAGACTCAAGAAAAGGGGATTATCTGAACTGTTTCCTTACTATTATCGACAGCTCTAGTATCCTATGCAATCACCAGCGGGCTGTCGAAAAAGCAGCAATAACTTCCGATTTTGGGCTTCCCTTCGATTGCAGATCTCTTCTTTATTCAGACATTTTCACCGGTGCTTATATGTCATAAATCGAGCTTGCTGGATACGAAGTATCCTTTAGTAATATCATTATTTAGTAGAGGCGGGTTTTCCGGCTACGGATAATCCGCTTTCGGATTTTTCGTCTGCGGGAAATGCGAATACGGATGAACTAGGCTCAAACAAAGCGTTTCGTGAACTTGTAGGTTGGCTGTCTGGATACTCTTCATTTCTTGGCGCTCCGCCTTCTGAAAACGTCAGATCTAGAAGATTCCCCCACATCTCACCTGAGTCTCCAATCTAGAAAAACACATCCTCCTGAGCACAGACAAGCAGAACGAAAGCAACTAAGCATTCGAAAGAATCACCTCATTACTCACTAATAACAGAAGCAAACTAGGAGAACGGAACAAACGCAGTATGCAGAGAAACAGATCAGTATGTGATTCCTATGAGTCTTTCGAACCATTCACGGCTTATTACCCTGTAATGAGGGTGATAGCTCCTCTTGTATGAAAGACTATGATGCACGGGCTGACCAGTCTCAAGGGCCTCCCTGATAGCGATCGCAGACTCGGGAGTAAAGACACTCTCGGGTAGCGAATCAATGAGAACTTCTTCTATCTGTTTCCACTCTGCTCTCCACTCTTCATGAGTTATTGAGGCTCCGATTCTCGTGCTGGCAACCAGCGCGCGGAATAGATCGTCGATCAGTACCTGCCTGTTCTTAACAAGAACCAGATTTATCCTGAAGAAGTTCTCCATGTAACTTATGTCCTGCCACAGAACTTGATCAAACTCGGAGCAATCTATTTCCTCTGCCAGATATCTCAGGGCGGCCGCCTGATCCTCCATTACATGTCTGGGACCAAACGTCCCCTGATAGAAGAGCTTGTACAGATCGACCATCTGCGCGGCAGGATGAAGATCTAGCTCATGAGATGCCACTTCAATGATTCTGTTTTCCCTTCTGAACATACTATCCTCCTCTTAACTTACAATTATACCGTTCAAGCTCGTGTTTTCAGAAATCGCCTGACCGCTCTTGTCCGGAAAAACGCAGAATCATTCCAGCACCTGTTCACGCGAAGCGCTTTGAAATACTGTTATGCTCTGTGACTAATGAAGAATTGCAGGCATCTGCGGCAAAACACTTGCAGAGCTTAGGAAAAAGCCCCCGCAATCCGCGAGGGCTCTCTGGGGGTTAACTGTGGCCTATAGTACAGAAGCTAAGAAGAGAATCTCTTCTTCCCCAGACCGAAACAGAATACCATATCATAATCCTTATGCATTTCTAGACTACCAACTCCTAATTCCAACTACAGAGAAGCCTTTTGAGACTGCTGAACTCCCTCCACCTTCAGAACGTGAAATTGCAATGAATCTCTTGAGAAAGTCGCTTAGATCTTCACTCGAGAAGGATTCTCCGACTAGACTCCCATAAACCCAGAACTCAGAGCCTTTTGCAGGAATCTCGCTTTCAACTACTAAACCTATGCTACCACCAGTCAGAGGAATCAGAGGATCATCATAATCATCAAAAGGATTATCATCATTAACATTGCTAAAGGCCTTAAAATCCCCATGCATTACTC
Source organism: Mesotoga sp. UBA6090 (assembly GCF_002435945.1). NCBI lineage: Bacteria > Thermotogati > Thermotogota > Thermotogae > Kosmotogales > Kosmotogaceae > Mesotoga > Mesotoga sp. UBA6090. The sequence goes on along the minus strand of NZ_DIXC01000043.1, from coordinate 52,019 downwards.
CCACTCCGTGGGAAGACGTCGTCTCTTTGAAGAAGTTAATATCTCCCCCAATAGAGATCAACTCCAAAGATATCCCTTCTATTAAACTAGACTCGCCAATGAGAGTACTGTTTACTTCACTCACATTTACTTCAGTCTGACCTAAAGGCTTATTAGAGACATCAGTCTGAGCATTTTCAGAATTACCGTCGTTGAAAAGACTCTTAAGCGGTTCATACACAAGGCTTTTCGTTACATCAATGTCGCCAACCACAGTGATCGAATACTCTCCGTTTATAAGATCCATTTTCTTTGCATCACCATCTCCAACCAGAATGTCTGAGTCAAAACGAACAAACAACTTATGATCTCTGCCAGTTATTCTCCTGCTTGTCTTAACTTCGATCTTTTTGTTCTTCACCTCCAACGTTGATAACACAAGGTCTCCATCTTCTTCGAACTCCACTCTAATCTTGTGAACACTTTCTACTGAGGGATCAATTCTAACAACAAGAAGGGTTTCATCATCCAAAGGCAGAGCATACGAGTCGAGGACCAAAGGAAGAACTCTATCGTCACTTGACAAATTGATTTCCACGGTAGTGCTAGGGAGGCTATCAATATGTTCGTTCTTAAGACCTTCGAAGTAATCCGCGACCGGTGTAGAAGGCTTCGTAAAATCAAAGCCTTCGAAAGCTGGTATGACCTCCGAAGCCGAAACTGTACCCAAAAAGATCTTCCTTGGATCGCTGAGATCTGCAATAGTAATCGTGTCAAAAATTATTACATCACCAAATACCACATCTCCCCAAAGCGTTGTTTCGTCCCCCGACCTATATTGGTTTAGCACTCTTTCGAACGAGCCTAATTCAAGCGCTGGATTCTCCAGTTTGTACTGCCTGATAAATAGTCCATAAGAATAGCGCCTGGCAGTATTCTCAGTGCCGGTCCAAGAGATAAGCGAATAAGTGTCTTTGTCGTGCCTGTAAATAACAGCTCCTTTATCCTGCGTATCAAAAACACTCGGATCCGTGTTCAAATGTGAGACAAAATCCGCCTCGTTTGATAGATTCCAGTACTCGATATCGTCACTATCCAGAGTTCTGAGCACTGTAGCCCAATATGTACCTTCCATTCCGCCTCTTGTTGAAGCAAATTCGAGGAATTCATCGAAGTCCTCCCAGTCGTTACCAGAAGTGAAAGTGACAGATTCTTCCAAACTGTCCACAAGATATGCAGCGGCGATCTCAATTATGTTCCTTGTGCTTAGCTGTATCTCCGAAACTCTCTCATATGAGTTCAGTCTACTTCCCAATCTTCCAATCTGAGAGCCAAAAGCAATTAGCATAATGGACGTGAACCCAAGCATCATCAGCGTAAAAGGCAGAACAAAACCCTTACGGTTCGTATTTGCTAACATATAACTCATCACCACCCGAGGAGTTAACTATACCAAATCCAATTCGATAAACTACTAAATCGCTGAGTTCTTGTGATTCAGTTCTCGAAAACAGCTTGATTTCATACTCACTGTACTCAGCATCTTCAAGCGCTTTGTCCAAGTCATTCTGAGTAACTGGATCGTTTTTATGTTCAACAAACTCTGCTAGCAGACGCCTGATATTTTCCTTAGCTACAGCCGTTTGAGTGGCATTTGAAAGTCTATTGTATGCAACCAATAATGACATCGAGACTATCAAGAATACCGCAACCACCGCTAACGCAACAACGAGTTCCAGAAGAGAATAACCCTCTCTAATAAAACCTCACCGCCCCTTTAACATTCTTTATCACTACCGGCATATCCTCCGAGTATGTAGAAAAAGTAGCATCATATGTAAGAAAAACACTTTCATACTTGAACCTACAGTCAAGGACGCCTTTTGCAATGACGTCTGTGGAGACTACGTTGTTCTGATCATGGAAAGAATACACAACTTCGTTCCTAACTTGATCAAACGTAACTGTTGCGGGAGTTTGTTCATAAATCTCATTCTTTCTTGCATAGGGTACACTGGTCAGCATACCAATTGTTGTATTCTCAACTTCTATGTCCCCAAGACCTGTCCAACCACGGGTCACAATTTGCTTTAGAGAAAGTTGAAATCTTGAGATCTCCTCATTAACTTCCATATTAGCGTTAATCTTCCTTATTTCTCTAGCTGCAACATTGCCAACAATGAGAACTACAGAAACAACTATGAACGATAATGCCATGACTACTAGCATCTCCGTCATCGTAAGACCTCTACTTCTTGCTTCTGGGTTCCGGATCAAATCAGTCCTCCAAATATACTTCATTAAAATCCTTTTTGGGTCGTAATTCACCAACTTACGACTTGCTTCATTGCTGCTTAACACGAGAATTAGGGCGATGGCAAGAGCCGTAGTTGGTAAGTCCAAACAAGTTTCGGAATCAATTAATCAAATCCATAAAACAGCATAATTCTTCAGTCCAATTACTATTTAGCCGGAACAATTTTATCACATTGTTTTGAACAATAGCTCCAAAAGAGAGTTCCTGGGTCAAGCCGGTCTTGTTCTAGAATCGATGTGGCAACTAATTCTAACCTCTTCTGGTTCTAACGTTCCACTAATTGTTAAGCAACAACATGCCACCTATTTCACATCGGATAACACGTCTTTTCACAGTTACGAAACACGAGTCAGCTTTGCAACGAGCATCCCTGATTCTCCTGGATCTTCGAATGACTTTCCGCAAATGAAATTGATTTCACTTTCCTCTGTTTTCTTTGCTATCTAGCTCTTTCGATCGATGCAATCCGCGAAATCCTAGATAGATTAAGAATCAAGCATGATGAGACTCGAACACAACAGATGAAGACAACCTATTTGGCTGGGAATAGTAGGACCTATTCTTTCTGTAATAACAATCACGGGATCTGATCAATATGGCTCTGACCACGACCACATTTGTGTTATTCCGCACTGATAAGCAATTACAGCCAATTGTCTAGAATCATCTCAGGGACTGATTTTGTATCATTATAGTTTCTTCATGTAAAAGCTTTGATTTTTCCTTGCATTTTGCATCTCTTATGAGGTATCATTATTTATTCCCATTTCATTGCGAGGGAGCTGACAATCGAATCGATTAGACGGTTTCTGAGGATAAGATATCACTGGAGAACCTCCTAGAACAGAGTTGAGAACGCCCGAAAGACCTCCTTATTTCTAATCAGTTCCCTCGTGTTTCCTTTTATTTCATCTTTCTTTCTTCAATTCGCGTCTCCTGAACGGTTTTGCCGTCTTCTATACTTACGCCCGTAGCGTCTTTTTCCGAGGACGGAGAATTGTTGACCAAAAGCAAGTTATTCAGCGCTCACCGAACAGCGGTTATTTGCCCGTGGAGCGGGACTGGCCTCGCCGAAGGCGAGACTGGCCAGGCGGAGCCTGACTGGCCTGCATCAGCAGGCTGGCTGTGAAGATCTTCCCCACAAAACTGGCCTTGCACCCGTGAGAGGGCTTCACCCTTTGGGCGAACAGCCGTTCGCCCCTACAAGAGGAATATGATTCTGAATGGGATCACAGATCAAGAAGATTGGCTACCGGCCCTTCCTCATCTTCCTGGCGCGGAAGCGCCAGCATCACTTCTGGTCTTGATATTTCCTACCCCCTACCCCGTACCTGCTACCACCTTCTATCAGCCTCACTTCTGCTACTGATCTCGAAGGACTGGGAAGCGTCAAAGGTCAACGTTTGCCATATCACCGGCAGTTTGCTATGTTACAATTTAAAGTATGATAAAATAGTAATGATATTATGTGAAATATATCAACTTGATAAGGAGGCGTGAATATGAGCAGTTATCATGAACCGTTTGAACAGTTAAGTGAAAAGGCGAGAGACATATCTAGAGCTCTCAACAGTTTGAAGGAAGAAATCGAGGCCGTCGACTGGTACAACCAGAGAGTGGATGTAACTGAAGATGCCGAACTGAAGGCTGTAATGGCGCATAACAGAGACGAAGAGATCGAGCATGCTTGCATGACTCTTGAATGGTTAAGGCGTAACATGGACGGCTGGGATGATGAACTGAAGACTTATCTATTCACGCAGGCGCCAATCACTGAAGTTGAAGAAGCCGGAGAAGGCGCTGATAACGGCGGATTGAACATAGGCAAGATGTAATAAGGGAGGGAATCACTATGGATCTTTTCAAAAGACAGCTTGCCCCATTGTCGAGCGAGGCGTGGGAAGAAATAAACGATAGAGCAAAGCGAGTCCTGAAGAGTTACCTATCTGCAAGAAAGGTAGTGAATGTCGTCGGACCAAAGGGCTGGAAGTATTCTTTCGTTCCAGAAGGAAGGGTCAAGATTCTCGAAAAAGAAGGAGAGGTCGGTGTAGGTCTTAGAAAGGCAAAACCCCTTATAGAGGTAAGAGTTCCTTTCAAGCTGGTCCGCTGGCAGATGGACGATATAGAGAGAGGCGCAAAGGACTCCGATCTGGGACCGCTTGAACAGGCGGCAAAACAGATAGCGCTCTTCGAAGAGAATGTAATCTACAATGGCTACGAAAAGGCGACCGTCAAAGGAATCGTAGAGTCGGTCGAAAACAAACCGATTCCTCTGGGTTCAAAACCGAACGAAATCATCGAATCACTTTCGAAGGCTGCGCAGGTTTTGAAGGACAATTTCGCGGATGGACTGTTCTCTCTCATCGTCAATCCCGAAACAATGGCGATACTGAATTCACATGTTTCAGGCTACCCGCTTGTGAAACGAATCGAGTCCTTCCTCGGCACGGATATTGTTGTCAGCAGAGTTGTGAAGGATGCGCTGCTGCTGCCGAAGGATCACGCTGATCTAGAGATGGTTATCGGCGGAGATTTCGAGATTGGTTATCAGAGTCATACTGACGAAGAAGTGGAACTCTTCATAACTGAATCCTTTACTTTCAGAGTTCTAGATCCGGCAATTATCGTCAGACTCTCAGTCTAGAAACGGATCTTTCTATAAAAAACCGGGAGCTACGCTCCCGGTTTTCTCATACTTAGCCTAGACTCTCTCCACTCTAATCAGAGTGTTGTGCCCATTGAGATTCCACTCTGTTCCGTTGTCAAGATTCTCATCAAAATCAATGGTGTTAGACAGAGTCTCTTCTTTTATGTAGTCTTTGAAACTCTCTATGGCATTAACAAGAGCATCAGGTCCCGAAAAAGCTACTCTTATTCTATCGGTGATTTCAAAGTCGGCTTCCTTTCTCATTGTCTGTATCTTCGACACCATCTCTCTTGCAAGCCCTTCCTGAAGCAGATCGGGAGTAAGTTCGGTATCGAGTATTACAAAGTTGTCATTGCTCATTTCGAAAGTGAAGCCCTCCAGCTCCTGAATTCTTATATCGAGGTCCTCTTCTTTCAATTCGAAGAGCTTTCCTTGAACTTCAAACTCTATCTTGCCGTCATGCTTAACTTTGGCAACTACTTCCGAAGGCTTCATCGATCTGAGAACATTTCCGATCGCTTTCAGATCTTTACCGAACTTGGGGCCCATAACCCTGAAGTTTGGCTTTACCTCGTAATTGACGTAGTCTCCGAGCTCTTCAATATACTCGATATTCTTGACGTTGATCTCTTCCAGAATCAACTCGCGCATCGATTCAACGATCTTCTTTATCCGCCCATCAACGAGAATCTTCGGAAGAGGCTGTCTGACCTTGATCTGCACCTTGTTTCTACATGCCCTTCCTAGAGTCACGACGTCCATAACTGTGGCCATTCTCTTCTCAAGATCCGGCTCGATCAAGCTTTCATCGGCCACTGGATAAAGTTCGAGATGCACAGACTCCTTCTCTCCGTGGGTTAGATTCCGGAAAATTTCTTCGGCAGTAAAAGGAGCAATGGGCGCCATCAATTTCGCTACTGTCAACAACACCTCATACAACGTAAGATAAGCTGCCTTCTTGCTGTTGTCCAATTCGCTTGTCCAATATCTGTCCCGTGTTCTTCTGACATACCAGTTCGATACCTCTTCGACAACGAAATCCTGTATGGCCCTTACCGATTTTGTGAGATCATAATTACTCAGAAGGTCTGTGACCTCTCTCACTAGAGTATTAAGCCTCGAGATTACCCATCTATCGACTTCTTCCCTCTCTGCAACCGGCAGTTCTAGTTCCCCCGGATCAACGTCGTCTACATTGGCGTACATTGTGAAGAAAGAGAATACACTATTCAGGGTTCCAAAGAACTTGCTGTACGTATCCTTGACTCCGTCTTCGTCGAACTTCGTGGGTACCCATGGTGGCGAAACGGCGAGCAGATACCATCTCAATGTATCGGCACCGTACTTCTCAATTATCTTTGACGGATCGACAGTGTTTCCCTTTGACTTTGACATCTTCTGGCCGGTCCTGTCCAGTACTAGGTTGTTGACAAGAACATTCTTGTACGGTGATTGTCCGAAAAGAAAAGTGGAAATCGACATCAGCGAGTAGAACCAGCCTCTCGTCTGATCTATTCCTTCACAAATGAAATCTGCCGGGAACAGCTCTCCCATGAAATTGTCCTTGTTCTCGAAAGGATAGTGATGCTGAGCCACAGGCATAGCGCCGGAGTCAAACCAACAGTCTATGACCTCGGGGGTTCTCGTCATCTGGCCGCCGCATTCGCATCTTAGATGAACGTCGTCAACGTAGGGGCGATGAAGCTCGATATCCTCCGAGATATCTTCTACCGCTCTCTCAACGAGTTCTTTTCTAGAGCCTACCGATGTGAGTTTTCCGCAGTCGTCGCACTTCCAAACGTTGAGAGGAGTTCCCCAATATCTATCTCTCGAGAGCGCCCAATCTACCATGTTTTCGAGCCAGTTCCCAAAACGGCCCTCGCCAACGAATTTCGGATACCAGTTGACGGAGTTGTTCACTTCAACCATCTTGTCCCGGTATTCCGTGGTCTTTATGTACCACGATTTTCTTGCGTAATAAAGAAGCGGAGTGTCACATCTCCAGCAGAAAGGGTAGGAGTGAGTCATACGCTCCCTTTTGAACAAGAGGTTGTTGTCTTTCAAATACCGCGTAATCAGAGGGTCGGCATCTCTTACAAACATCCCGGCCCAGGGCGTCACCTCTTCAGTAATTTTGCCCTCTTTGTCGACAAGTTGAAGTAACGGAAGATCAAACTTCTTTCCCAGGATATTGTCATCTTCACCAAAGGCGGGAGCCATGTGGACGATACCTGAACCATCTTCCAGAGAAACAAAATCTCCATAAACCACGAAGAAGGCCTTTTTATCTACACTGGCAAAAGGGATAAGCTGCTCGTATTCGAGGTTGACAAGATCTCTCCCTTTCAGTTCCTCGACGATCCTGTAATTGCTTTCCTCTCCAAGCAATGCGCCCAGTCGTTCCTTCACCAAATAGTAGTACTCTATTTCTCCGTTATCTAGCGTAACCTCGGCTTTAACATAGTTGAACTCCGGATTGACCGCAAGGGCGACGTTAGATGGCAGTGTCCAAGGGGTCGTCGTCCAGACTATGAAGTACTCGTTGTTCTTTCCCTTAAGTCGGAACTTTGCATAGATAGAATCTATCGTTTCGTCTTTATAGCCCTGAGCAACCTCATGAGAGGCAAGAGGAGTTCCACATCTCGGGCAATAAGGCATTATCTTGTGACCTTCGTAGATGTAGCCTTTATCGAAGTATTGCTTGAGAATCCACCAAACAGATTCTATGTAATCGTTGTTCATCGTTACATAAGGATGCTCCATGTCTATCCAGTAACCGATTCTCTCGGTCATCTTTTTCCACTGACTTTCGTACTTCCAGACAGATTCTTTGCACTTCTGATTGAATTTTTCTATGCCAAAGTCTTCTATCTCCTGCTTCGAGGAGAAGCCGAGCTGCTTTTCAACTTCGATTTCTACGGGAAGACCATGGGTATCCCAGCCGGCTTTTCGTCTAACCTGGTACCCCTGCATCGTCTTGAAACGGCAGACGGCATCCTTCAGCGTTCTTGAGATAACGTGATGAATTCCGGGCATCCCATTAGCCGTTGGAGGTCCCTCGAAAAACACGAACTCGGGGCTTCCTTCCCTTTCTGTCACACTTCTAGTCGCAAGATCGTTTTCTCGCCAATAGGAGAGTACTTCTTCTTCTCTCTCGGCTGCAGGACGTTTAAGGTCTACTTCTTCAAACCTTGGCATACTTCGTCTCCTCCTGTTTTGAAGTATTCATCAAACAAGTTGATTCAATTATGAACGTTTCTGTCAATATTTGTTTTAAGAACAAAATAACATGAAGAGTATGTGTGAAGAGAATGGACAAGTAATCTGTCCCGGAAAAGCCTTTTACTCTGTAATCCCCGGCTCTGAATTCGAATTAAGCATAGACTTCTTCTCCTTCTCAAAGCTTCTCTTTCTCTTATAGATAATATAATACAATACATTTCAGACTTGTCAATCAAGTCCTTTGATGCACGCCATTAGAAAGGCACCCGCATTTCCACGGATGCCTTCATTGATTCCGATTCTGGCAAGAAATCAAGACACACTAGAAAGAGATCTCGTCTCACCACTCCTTCTTTGCGCGCTCATATGCCAGATCTAGAGCGTAGGGCCATTCCCAGAAATCCGTTTCGCCCTTCTCTTTTGCCTTTAGGGCTTTGTAGACCCTCTCTCTGCTTAGTGGATAGCTGTGAATTCTCATTCCCGTCGCTCTGAATAGCGCGTTGTTTGTTGCAGGTGCAGGGGCTATCATAGAGTGTTCGCCAACGCCGCGATTTCCGTATGGAGAGATCTCTTCCGGGGTCTCTTCCCAAAAGGCGTCGATCTCGCCCGGAGCGTCTTTTATCGTAGCAATCTTGTAATCTGTAAAGTCTGGAGTAAGCAGTCTCCCATATTCATCGTAGGTCATGGCTTCCATGAGACAAGCCGATAGACCCTGGACCGTTCCGCCTTCGATCTGACCCTTCACGTTTATCGGTGTTATTGCCTTGCCAACATCGTATCCAGCACAGACTTTGTTTATAACTATCCTTCCAGTACCAGGATCGACTTCCATATCTATTCCTACGGCGCCAAGAGTAAAGTGCACAACACTCTTAGGTGATTGTCCAGTATCTGGATCTGGATAGATCAAATCAGGCGGTGTAAATGAGCCGCTTCCGATTATCGGGCCGCCCTTCAGAATTCCGTCTGGCATCTTGAAACCGTTCTGAACGCGTTCGTCTATTCTTTCACTCTTCCCAAGCTTATGGCACTTAACGACTCCATACTCTATGCTGATCGTTTCAACTGGAGTCTGCCAGTATTCAGAGAAGAGTGCGAGAAGTTTCTCTCTGAGTTCGCTTGCCGCTCTCTTCACTGCCATGCCCATCGACCAGCAAGATCTGCTTGCAACCGTCTGCCAGTCATAAGGATGGCTCTGAGTGTCAGGATAGTAAACCTTGATCCAATCATACGGAATGCCGAGTTCCTCGGAGACTATCTGCGCAAAAGCGCTGTATGTTCCCTGACCCATATCCATCGTTGCTGCAAGGACTTCGACGGTTCCATCTCCGTTGAGCTTGACGATTGCAGACGACGAGGCGTCGGCGGGAATTGCAGGCGCCTTTATTGCCAGAGCGATTCCCTTCCCTCTCTTCCAGCCCTTTCTTGTCGCAGGTTCTTCTTTAAGAACATCGATACTCTTCGCAACTTTGTCGATTATCTTGTTAAGAGCATGATCGTGCATGGGCATTCCAGTACACGTTGTTTGACCCTTCATAAGCAGGTTCTTCTTCCTGAACTCAACCGGATCGATTCTCAGTTTATGAGCAACAATATCTACAACGACTTCAAGAGCGCTCATGAGTTCCGGAAGGCCGAAACCCCTGTAAGCTCCTCCAAAGGGTTTGTTTGTGTAAACTGCATAGCAGTCCGACCAGACGTTCGGAATGTTATAAGCTCCCATCGACGTGTAGCCGGCACTTCTAACCGGGTTTGCTCCATACTCCGCTGAAATCCCCGTATCGAACCAGAAAGTATTGCGGATTCCCTGCATTAAGCCATCTTCATCAACTGCAAGCTCGATTCGCGCAACAAATCCCTGGCGAACCCACGAACTCAAGAGAACCTCTTCTCTTGGAATGAACAGCTTCACGGGCCTTCCTTTAAGGTCTTCATCCATTGCGGCGGCAAGACATAGTGCCTCGACTGTCATTCCAGCCTTTCCACCAAAACCTCCGCCTATTGGCGGAGCGATCACCCTGATCTTATGAAGAGGGTAGTTGATGCCTTTGGCGATTATATCTCTCACCGTGAAGGCCGACTGGGCGCTTGTCCAAATAGTGATCTCTCCGGACCCAGGATCCTGTTTACATATCGAGCAGAATGTCTCGATGAAACTGTGAGCGATCTGAGGGCAGGTTATTGTCTCTTCAAAGACATGCGCGGCTTTTTTGAAGGCCGCTTCGGTATCTCCCTTTCTTATTCTGAACCAGTTGGCAATATTGGTATTTGGCTGTGGAGTAATGAAGTCTACGTGCTCGTATTTATGAAGATCAGGGTGAACAAGCACCGAATTCGTAGTCGCCGCCTTGACTGGATCAAAGACCGGCTCGAGCTCTTTATATGTAACCTTCACCTTCTTCACTGCTTCTTTAGCGTCCTCTTCCGTTTCTGCGACGACTAGTGCAACCGGTTCTCCCACGTATCTAGTTCTCCCGATGGCCATAGGGGTTCTGTCCTTAAGATACAGTCCGAAGTGATGAGGAAAGTCTTCGCCGACAATGACCTTCAAGACCCCAGGCATCTTCAAAGCCTCACAATAATCGATTTTAAGAATCTCTCCGTGGGCTACAGAAGAGCGTACGACTGCTGCGTGAAGCAGTTCCGGACCGAATCGGAGATCGTCGGCAAATTGAAGCGTGCCCTCAGCCTTTTCGAGATCGTACTTTCTTGGCATCCACTTCCCTATTCCAGTCTTTGTTTTAATAGTCTTCACACGCTTCACCTTCTTTAGCCTCTCCTGAGAGAATTGCGGCACTCTTCTTGACTGCACGGATAATCGAGAGATAGCCCGTGCATCTGCAGATATTTCCGGAGAGAGCTTCCTTTATCTCTTCCTGTGTAGGAGACGTGTTTCTATTCAGCAACGCATAAGTTGTCATAACCATCCCAGGAGTACAGTAACCGCACTGAATCGCACCTTCATCGATGAAGGCCTGCTGAATTGGATGAAGTCTTCCTTTCTCCACAAGCCCCTCGACAGTGAGGATCTCTGCCCCTTCGGCTTCTCGCGCCAGTATTAGGCATGACTTCTGAGGAAGTCCATTCATGATTACGGTGCATGCTCCGCACTCGCCCTCTTCACAACCTCTCTTTAGGCTCGTAACCCCGTATTCTCTCAACGCGGTAAGAAGAGTTGTTCTATCTTCAACTACCCGAGTGGTTTTTCGACCGTTGATCGTAAGTGTCACATATTTGTCCTTCATCTGGGACCACCTTCTTCTGCTGGACCTCTTAGACAAATCGATATTGCTCTTTTTGTCACCTCTCCAATCATATCAATCCTGTACTCTCTCGAAGCTCTCACGTCAGTGATGGGGTTGACAGCAACCGCGGCAAGCCTTGCAGCGTTTTCGATAATTCTGTCGTCGATGACACTGGAAGAGTTCAGTAGCTTCTCGGCTTCAACTGCTCTCAGTGGTCGGGGCGAGACGGCGCAGAAAGCGATTCTAAACTCCCGGCTATCGCCTTTATGCAAAGTGCAGCATACTGCGGCCTGAGCTATATCGAGAGTCTCTCTCCTCATTGCCTTAAGGTAGCAACCGCTTGTTTCAACAAATGGAATCGCAATTCTTATACCTGTTACGATTTCCTCTTGTCTCAGGGAAGTCTTCTTCGGTCCGGTTATGAAATCAGAAACCGGAACTTCCCTGATGCCTCTCGATCCCACAATTTCGACCTTAGCGTCATAGCACATCAGAGGCGCTATCATGTCGCCGGAAGGAATCGCGGCACAGATATTGCCTACCACAGTAGCGCGGTTTCTGATCAAGGGATCGGAATGCGCTTTGCAGGCCTGTACCAGGGCCGGAAAGTATCGGTTCATTGCATTGTCCTCGATAACCTGGTTTAGAGTTACGAGCGCTCTTATCTCTGCGTTGTCATCGTTCATCACTATTCCTCTGAGCTGGTCGATCGAAGTCAGGTCTACCAAGTAATCAGGCTCCTTCAGGGACTTATGTAGCCAGACAATGACATCCGTACCGCCGCTCTTTAGAATAGCCTTCTCTCCTTTGTTTTTGAGAATTTCCAGAGCTTCCGAGATCGAGCGCGGTCTTTCAAGAACGAAATCACGCATCCTTTATCGCCACTCTTTCAAATGTATTTATTTCTCTTCATCGAAAGCCACGATCCTGCTTATACATGACTCTCCACCAACGAATCTCCATGGGAAACAGCCAATAACCATTCTCTTGTTCAATATCTTGTCAATCTCTCCACCGACATTCTCGGCATGTATTATGTCGTACGGGAAGAGAAGCACGTGCATCAGCTGGTAGTCTTCGTCAGGGAAGACCTCCTGGAGGGACTTGCCATACTTCTTCTGCATGTATCGATCGCACTCTTTTGCCTGAACCGGCATCCAGTCGCGAATCTTCGTGTTCATTGGATGGTCGGCCGAGCCGCAGTCGACTCCGATCCACTTTATCTTTTTCCTCTTGCACCACTCGGCAAATTCTCTGGTCGGCCCCGGATGCTTGATCATGTATCTTACTTCATCTGCTTCCGGCTGATCAAAGGCATATTTGTGGTATCCTGTGTTGATGATAAGTATGTCTCCTTCCTTGACCTCAACCCTGTCTTCAATGTCCTTTGATGTGTAGATTCCATAATCCTCCGCAATGTCTGAAAGATCAACGATAACTCCCGGAGCTACGAGCTCATTCAGAGGTATGCTTGCGATGTCTCTTCCGTGAGTACAGAAGTGAAGAGAACCATCCAGATGGGTTCCGACATGGTTGGAGTGAGTCAGTAACTGGCCGTTCGCTCCATTTGGAGCCAGCCTCTTGAAGAATTTTATTTGTAGAGGCTCGTAAGTTGGCCATGGCGGAGTGAGGTGGCTGATCGGTTGAGATAGCTCATAGATCCTGATCTTGTCCCAGTTCTTAGGTACCATAGGTTACCTCCTTTATTTGGAATACTCCTCGACGAAGGCTTCTGCCGCCTTCACAAATGCTTCAGACGGCATCCTTACTATTCCTGCACCAACCTGTCCTTTACCGGCCTCTCGATGAGCCGCACCCGTGTCCAGGATCGGTGTAATACCAGTCTCGACAACTTTGATAAGATCTATACCGGTCGGAGTTCCCCGGAAATTTAGCGAGGGGATTGTGAAATGCTTGTTCTCTCCAACACAGATTTCATACATTTCTTTTGTATAATTCAACGCATCTTGGGGCGTGCCGCCAACAAACTGGACGATAGCAGGTGCCGCCGCCAGGGCAAAACCCCCAACCCCGTAAGTCTCCATTATTGCGCTGTCCCCAATGTCACAATTCACATCTTCCTTTGTGAATCCAGGGAAGAGCAGAACATCTGGAAGAGCGGCCTGACATGTAAACCATCTGTTCTTCAGACCGGCCACTTGAATTCCGAAGTCTGTCCCATTCCGCGCCATTACTGTCAGCATACTGGAGCCCTCAACATAACCGACACTGTCTAACGAGACTTTTGCTGCAGCCATTCCTGGATTCAGGAAGAAATGATCGTTGCCGGCCATGAACCTGACGACCCTTGAAAGATCAGGATTATCGCTCTCCGCATCAATAAGTGAAGGCACGAGAGATCGAATTAGCAGGGAGGTGGCTGCCCTGTTGCGATTGTGGAGTTCGTCTCCCATGTGAAGAGATTGGGAAATGAGGCTCTTCAAATTCAGGCCTCCGCTGTCTGCAACGTATCTTCTTATTCCATTCTTGAGCACGGGATAGAGCACTTCGCGCATCCAGTGAAGTCTTTCGATGACCTCATCGCTGAAGGCACCCATGCGCAAGACTTTCCCAAGTCCCTCGTTTAACGTTGCATAGCTATTCTTTCCGGAGTTCTTTTCCTCAATAATCCACACCGGCAGATTAGGAGATACTATTCCTGCCATCGGGCCAACCGCGTTGTGGTGGTGACAGGGATCGAACGAGACATTGCCTTCTGCCGCGAAGGCTCTGGCTTTCTCAGGAGTATCTGCCCAGCCTTCATAAAGGATCGCACCCGTTACGGCCCCGATTATTGGTCCCGACATTCTTTCCCAGGTCAAGGGAGGCCCCGCATGAAGTATCATCTTCTCTCCGAAGCCCGGTATAACGTCTTTGGCAAGACCTAGATCAACGATCTGAGGTTCGGCTCTCAAAAGCTTATCGAATGCGACTGAATTTGCCTTTTCAATATTATTCAATGTCATCACCTCTCAGCCTCTTCAATTTCTCCATCAGTGAACTCTTAACCAGAGGAGGTTTCCAGTTGACTTTGACTGCAGGAACCTCTTGATCGAGAAGATCAAGGTAGAATCTGTTCATTCCAATATTAACAACTCTCGGCCCGTCTTCTAGTAATTCTTTGAAGGACATCGTCAACGCTCCTTTCTTGAAAGGATGTTGGCAGCCAGAATCGCGGCCCTTGCATTGCTTTCGCAGACTATGACGCCTACACTTTCCAGCAGGGACCGCTGCTTTTCAATATCTTGAGGGTCTCTATCTGTTCCGCACACATAAGCGACATAGACTGGCTTTATGTCTCTCTTAACAGATCTAATCGCCTCTACCAAATCCGAAGAAGGGTTTTCCGCGCTTCCATATCCTAAGACAACATCGAATAAGATAACCGCGACCGAAGAATCCTCCGACTGTTTCTTCAGCTGTTCGGCTCTAAACGTAGGATCTATCATTGGATGCAGTCTGCCCTGGGTAAACTCGTCCTCGCCATAATCAATGAAGGAATGCCCAACAGGTTTCAGACTGTTCTCAAGCTTGAGATCCTTCCTTAATGGTGCATTTCCGTAGATTGGATTTATGTATGACTGAGCAATATACTGCGCTTCATAACAAAGAGTTCCACCAGTGAAAAGGCCTCGCAGATATCTCCCGGACAATTCTCCGGTAGAAGTCTTTCCAGACACTTTTGCATACTCAGCTCTGAGCTTTTCTCTAGCAAGAGTTACGTCTTCGCCCTCATGAAGAGCAGCGACAACTACGGCGCACTCTTCGAGTTGGGTCGAGTAATAAAGACTTCCTTCGTCTTTTCGAGGCGCGTCTCCCATGAAGCAGATCACGCTCTGCTTGCCTGTTTCTTTTAGAGAATCCAGTATCTTCTTCCTCACCTCAGGAGCAGGTGGTTTTCCGACGGCAACAATGATCGAGATTTCTGAATCATCAGCGAGTTCCTTTATGGCCCTCAGAAAGGATATCCCCCCCACGGAACTCGTGACGTCTCTTCCACCGGTTCCTATTGCGTGTTTCACGCCCAGATTCCGCCTACTCAGTTGAACCATGACTTCCTGAAGACCGGTGCCTGAAGCCGCTACAATTCCTATCGGACCGGTTGGACATACGTTCGAGAAGCCAAGACCTTTTCCGTTTATGACCGCTGTGCCGCAGTCGGGACCCATAACGATAAGATCGTTCTTCTCGGCGAATTGCTTGAGTTCAACCTCGTCTTCAATTGAAACGTTGTCGGAATAAAGCATTACGTTCAGGCCTCTCTTCAACGCCTTCATCGCTTCAGCCGCTGCGTATCTACCGGGAAGAGATATCAGGGCAAGATTCGATTCTGGTAACACAGTTAGAGCCCCTGACAGTGTGACTGGAGAGTACTCTGCCTCTATCTCTTCCTTTCTCCACGGAGGGCGAGCAAGATAAGATCGAGCTGTGTCAAAAAGCTTTTCAATTCCTTCGCCTTCAAAGTCAATTCCAATTAGAAGGTCATCGGGCGAAAGCGAATCGGTTTCTACTTCGAAGCCGGCCGCCCTCATTATACTTACATTTGCTTCTGTCGCCATGTTTAGAGCTGCATCGCCGACTCCTTGAATCTTCTTCAGTTCCTTCGCAACCAACATCAGGGTAACGCTATCATAGTATTCGCCTTTCACAACCTCTATTCTCTTCATTAGAACCTCCAGTAGCAACCTTCACAGCTAGAGTGGACACAAATCGCAAGACCACTTTGAACAGTCTTTCTTAGATCAAACCTAATAGACTCCACTTTGTTCAAGACCATACGCTAATCCTGCAAGCCAGGCCTTTCCCGACAGATGGCCCCACTCCACGATTTTTCCTGCCTTCTCGAGGATCCTGGCGACATCATCTCCTGCAAGAGCACGGGCCAGGTCAATCCCTCGCTTCCAAAACTTCCCATCGAGAGCATCTCTTATCATCTCGGATGAGAACCATTCTGTCTTCCTGCCAAGCGTATTACGATCAATTCCCAATTCATTGCTATCGATTCCGGTGAGCCTGAAAGCCATGATCAGGCCGACAAGGAAGTCGTCACCGGCCGGAGTCGAACCGGGCCCTAAACCGATCATTTTCTCGGGCTTATCGATGTTATCGAGCAGATCCGCAAGTTCTTCTCTCTTCAAGAATTCTAACCATTCCAACCACAGGTCCTTCCACTTGACCTTTGGAGGCTCTAAAAGGCAAGATGGATCGAACCCCTCTGCCACGCACTTCAAATCAACAACAATCTCCTGGCCTTTCTCAAGTGCTGGAAGAGCCTCGATCAATGCCGATCGGGGAAGGTAATCCTCTGTCTTCAGGAGAAGAGAGCATCTCCTTCCAGAATCACTCCTCAGATTCACTACGGTATCATAAATGCTCTTGACCGTAAGACTACTAATCTCCTCATTCCAATCGAAACTTCTCTCGAATGGATATAGATGGATCATATTACGCCGTTTTCACGAAGGGCATCCATCTCCTGAACACTAATTCCAAGCATTCCTATATAGATCTCGCTATTGTGCTCTCCAAGTAGAGGTGCCGGGCCGGAAATAGAAGCGGGGGTTTCCGAGAATTTGATCGGAACACCAGGCATTTTCACTATTCCGCTTCTGTGGGAAACCTCAACGATCATTTCTCTTGCTTTGATCTGCTCGTCTTCAAATAGATCGGATACGTTATTTATCTTCCCGGAAGGAATATCCAGTTTCTCAAAGGCGCTCAACCATTCCTCAGATCCTTTCTTTTTCAGCTGTTCACTGATTATTTCCATCAGCTCGGAAATATTCTTTACTCTAGCGGGATTACTAGCAAACCTCTGATCATCACATATGTCCGACCTGTCAATTGCTTTGCAGAACTTGTTCCAGATTCCATCATTTCCTACGGCGATATTGATTTTTCCGTCAAGAGTCTCAAAAGAGGCGAATGGCGCAATCGACGGGTGTCTGTTTCCAATTGGAACGGGGACCTCCCCAGTTGCCGCATATCTGGCGATGGCGTTTTCCAGAACGGCGACCATGCTGTCAAGCATTGCAACATCTACCATTTGCCCTATTCCACTGACATTACGGCTCTGAAGTGCGGCTAGGATCCCGATGCATGCGAATGTTCCGCAGAAAATATCTGCGATTGAACTTCCGACCTTTGTCGGATTATCTTTGTCAGGACCAGTGATGCTCATCATTCCGCTAAGTCCTTGAATAATGAGATCATAAGCAGTTCTTCTGCTCATGGGACCGGAGTGTCCAAAACCGGACGAACATGTGTATATCAGTCCGGGATTAATCTCGCGCAGTCTTCCCGCTGGAAAGCCAAGTTTTTCAAAGACGCCCGGCCTGAAGTTTTCCACTAACGCATCCGCTCTCTCGATAAGTCTTTCGAGGAGATTCTTTCCTTCGGCTGTCTTCAAATTAAGGGTGATACTTTTCTTCCCTCTGTTTATGCTCATGAAGTAAGCGCTTTCGTCTCCAACAAAAGGACTGAACGATCTTGAATCGTCTCCGCCGTCAGGTCGCTCCACCTTAACGACGGTAGCGCCCATGTCACAGAGAAGCATTGTGCAGAAAGGTCCGGCAAGGACACGCGTAAGATCTAGAACAAAGAGGCCTTCAAGGGGCTTTGACAAGACTATCTCCTCCCGTATGGAATTCTTCTTGAAGGTTCGAAGACGCTCTTTCCTTCAGTCAGAATATCTCTGTAGGAATCCAGGTTTCTATCCTCAATATGGTCGAAAATCTGATCTCTAGAAGAACCTGGAACAATCTTCTTTATTGGATCATCATTCAGTCTGGCAGAAATATACTCTTCACAACCAGACGCCTGTACAATCTTCGCCCCCGATGGATGGACAATCATAGACGAGCCGAAGAAATTCGCTCCGCTTGCGTCTTTTCCAACCAGATTAGACGCAATCCAGTAAACATGGTTATCATAAGCTCTTGCTCTGTTGGTGAGTTCCCACTGATCATAGGTTCTCAAGAATGCCGATGGCCGGCAAACCACCTCTGCGCCTTTAAGCGCGGTCACTCTTGCTAGTTCGGGAAAGTCGCCGTCATAACAAATCACTACCCCGACATCTGCAATCGGGGTCGAGACAACAAGCGGATCGACTCCTGGAGTAGTCCATCCGCCGGCCGCCAACCTTTCTGTGGGAAAAGGATGAGTCTTTCGATAAACTCCAAGAATCCCTTCAGGACCGAGGACAGAAGCGCTATTATATATGATTCCACGTTCCCTGCCACGCTCATAAGTGGGAAAGCAAATATAAACGCCAAACTCACTCGCCCATTTCAGTCCTTCACTCGTAAGGCGACCGGGGATTTCATCGACTGCATCCCAAAGCTCACTCGCACTTCCTGTCGGAGTGAAACCCGTCGTAAAGCTCTCCGGCAATACAATGAATGATGCTCCCGTTTCCGTTACGCATCTGCTTATCCAGCGATATGCGACTTCTAAGTTCCTCTCAACCTTCATAGGCTCAACTTCGAACTGAATAGCTGAAGCAACGAATTCTTTCATGATGGACATTCCTTTCACTTAACATAAAAAGTATCTATATGTCACAATCTAGCACATGACAGGCAAATTAGAGAAATGTTCTTTACAGAGTCCGCAATGGATTATCAAAGACCATGGCAGGACGCAAGCTGGCGTTCGGCAGGAAGTGAGGCTCGCTTGTGCGAGGAAGTGATGCTGCTTCACAGGAGGCAAAAGAATGAGCCAGTCAGCTGACGCAGGCCAGTCAAATTAGACAAGGTTGTCCGTTGGCCGTTCACCGTCCTCCGAGTAGACGAGAGCAAGATCCAGCGGTCTTCGTTCCGACACTTCGTGTCCAGGTTCTTCGTTAACGACCACGAGATAAGGAGAGAGCGCGAGAGTGAAGAGATGAGATCCCATACAGGAATACTACGGAATGACAAAGTGAGTGGATTTGGGGCAGGCTATACGGGATGACGGTGCGGGATGACAACCCCTTCACGTCATTCTGACAATGCTCCTGGTCAGGATTTCGATCTTTGGCGCGAAAAGCGCGAGCTTATTTGCATCAAAGAACCAGTCTACTAACGCAGGCCAGTCAGGCTCCGCCTGGCCAGTCTCTCCTTCGGCGAGGCCAGTGCCGCTTCGCGAACAAGGAACCGCTGTTAGCTGAATACAAAAATCTGTCATTGTGAACTCCATTCAGAAATCTCGCTTCGTGAGGGAATTCTCACAATCTCACTTTCTGTCATGCCGGACTGTGATCCGGCATCTTGCTCTTAAGGTTTTGGTACACACCAACCGGTACCCACGCAGAACGCGGTTTTTCAAAGCCCAGATCCCGTATAGGAACACTACGGGATGACACCCTTTGATTATTCAGAAAGCATCACATTCTGTCATTCTGAGAATGCTCCTAGTCAGAATTTCGGTCTTATCGTGCGACAAAGTGTGGGGACAGACAGGTTTTCCGTTGTCTGTCCCCCCTAATGTTGGTTCTTGCTCATGCCATTCACAACTTGCATCTTGCAACTGATTTGTTTCTCTTTCGAACCCGCAACCACGGTCTTTTAGTTCTTAAAACTGACAACTTGCAACTTGTAACTGATCTCTTGCTCTTTCCAGCGTTCAGCGTATCTTAGCAAGCGGTGAGCGGTTCTTTTCGGAGAACGGAGAACCTTTCAACGGTGAACCGGTTTCAATCTGCTCTTTCAAACAACTAACGTGCAACCCCTGCCACGGTTGCGAATCTGCTTTCACGTCTTTTCACAATGCTGCCTTACCTTTCGAGTAGTTTTATTTTTGATGCAACGTTACCCTTTTCGAGTAGATTATTTGTGATGCATATCGGCTGCTTGACTTGTAACATACCAAAGTTGTAAAGTAGTTTAAGCTAAATCAGCGAGGGATTTGTATGGTTGATAATCTATGTCTAAATAAACTTAATATGTTCTGGTGGTGGAGCTGCCCCTTCGGTGGGGGTTAGCCTTTTGCTACCAGGGTAAACCCATATTGAAGGGGCTCTCATAATCGAGAGCCCCTTTACTTTTTTTGAGGAGGTACTGGCATGAAGAAGAGAATTGTAGTGAATTTGAAGTCAGAGGAGTTGCCAAGAAGCTGGTATAACATAAAGGCTGACTTGCCTTTCAAAATGGATCCGCCTTTGAATCCAGCAACGAACGAAGTCGTCGACCCCAAAGATTTGATGGCTATCTTTCCAAAGTCAATTGTTGAGCAGGAGATGAGTGAAGAGAGGTTCATTCCAATCCCAGAACCGGTTCTGGACGAATACGTGGTTTTCCGTCCCAGTCCACTCATTAGAGCGACTTTTCTTGAGGAGTATCTGAACACTCCTGCCAGAATCTACTACAAATATGAGGGGAACTCGCCTACAGGAAGCCACAAAACAAACACGGCCATCGCACAGGCCTACTACAATAAGGCCGATGGAGTCACAGAGCTTACTACCGAGACAGGTGCCGGACAGTGGGGAAGTGCCCTCTCCTATGCCGGGAGAAAATTTGGCCTCAGCGTAAGAGTGTTCATGGTCAGAAACAGCTATCAGTCAAAGCCAATGAGACAACACATGATGAAGATGTTCAACGGCGCGGTAGAACCCAGCCCAGGAGAGAATACTGAAAGCGGCAGAAAGTTTCTTGAGGACAGAAAGAATTTCTCAGGCTCTCTAGGAATGGCAATCAGCGAGGCTATTGAAATCGTTCTGAATTCCACCACCAAGAAGTATTCCCTTGGAAGCGTTCTTGATCACGTGCTTCTGCATCAAACTATAATTGGATTGGAAGTCGAAAAACAGCTTGAAATGCTCGGCGAGAAGCCATCGTCCATCTTAGGATGTCATGGTGGAGGATCAAACTTTGGCGGAACAATTCTACCCTTTGTCAAAAGGAGACTCGACGGTGAAGACATCGAGTTCGTCGCATGCGAGCCGGAGTCCTGCCCCACTCTATCTAAAGGCGAGTATCGCTATGATAGCGGAGACACCGCAGGTTTCACACCATTATTGAAGATGTACACACTTGGCAGAGACTTCGTTCCGCCCGCAATTCATGCCGGAGGACTTAGGTATCACGGAGCCGCTCCGCTCGTTTCAAGATTGGTGAAGGAGGGAATTGTCACTCCGGAGGCCTTACCTCAAGATGAGACTTTCAAAGCAGGACTTCTCTTCGCCACAACCGAGGGAATAGTACCGGCACCGGAATCGACACACGCAATTGCGGGTGCTGTGCGAAGAGCAATTGAGGCCAGAGAGAACAGAGAAGAGAAGGTAATTGTTTTCACTTTGAGCGGAAACGGCGCTCTGGATCTCTCTTCATACACCAGCACAATCGAGGCTCACGAAGATGTTCTTAACTTCGATAATCTGCGTGAATCGAGCGTTGTAGAACGTTGACTCTTTGAAATGCCTTTTGTTAAACGGTTTCAGTTGATTCGGTGTTGCATTACTTGATTAGAAGATGTTAGAATTGTTTTGAGATCTGAATTCTAGCTAGGGGGTGTGCCTGTGAACAAGAAAGAACTTATCGCTGAACTTGCAGAAAGAACCGGAGCAACCAAGAAGCTTGTTGGAGACATCATTGATAGTTTCATCGTTGTAGTTGAAGAAGAGCTATCAAAGAATGAAGAAGTGAAACTCGTCGGATTCGGAACTTTCAATGTTACTAAGAGAAAGGCAAGAAAAGGTGTTAACCCGAGAACAAAGGAAGCAATCGAGATTCCCGGCGGGAAGGTGCCGAAATTCAGACCTGGTAAAGAGCTAAAAGAGAAAGTTCAGTAACGATTATTCCGACCAATATGAGAAAGTGGAGCTCAGTCTCCACTTTTTTCATTTGCCCACTGGACAACCGCTTCAACTGCCTTACTGTTCTTAAGGACGCCATAAAGATCGGCTTCAGAGGCTTCAGCGATCCCTTTGACGCTGCCAAATGCCCTAAGCAGCGCCTTCTTCCTTTTCGGCCCGATCCCAGGAATGTCGTCTATCCTTGAAGTTTGAAATCTCCTTTCCCTGAGGACCCGGTGATAATTGATAGCAAAGCGATGGGCTTCTTTGTCTATAGAGATTATCATTCTCAAGACGGGGTGCTCTTCCTTCAGCTTAACCCTGTCGCGACTGTCAAGAAAGACAAGCTCATTGAACTCCTTTGCTAATCCCACTACTTCGTATTCATCCATGCCTATCTCGGCAAAGGCCTTCTCGACAGCTCTGAGCTGTGGTTCTCCACCGTCGATTAGAAGAAGATCTGGAAGCGGATGTTTTGTGTATCGCCTCTTGATGACGGTTGCTATTGCCTCAAAATCATTTGGTTCGTCTAGCTCGCTTATGCGGTATCTTCTATATTCGGATTTGTTAGGCTTTCCATTGTCGAAGACAACCACCGAGGCTACCGTGTACAGTCCCTGAGTGTGAGAGATATCTATACCCTCGATTCTCGAAGGAAATCTCTTCAGCCCCAGAATCTGATGAGCCTGTCTCAGGGAATGGGTGGCATTCAGTCTAATCTTCTGCTCTTCATCAATGTTCTTGAAGGCTATGCTTAGAAGTCGCTCTTCCTGCTCATCACGAGGATCTCCGATATACTGGAAGTCTCTCTTGAACTGCTTGATATCCTTCTTCTTCAGACCCGTTACGATAAGCGCTTTCGGTATTCGATTTCCTTTTGCGTAGTAAAACTGTGTAATGAAATCTACCGGAGTCCCATCGGGAAAATCAAAAACCAGTTTCCCAAGAAGCATTCCACCCCTAACCTGAAGCAACGCGGCCAGGCCCGTAGAAACGGCGAGAATGTCCGCCTTCAGATCTAGAGAAGCTTCAACCCCTTGGAATGCATAGAGATCATCCATAGAGGAAAGGATGTCTCTTATCTCCGCGGCCCTCTCAAACTGCATCGCTTCGGAGAGCACCGTCATCCGTTTAAGAAGAGCCTCTCTCACTTTCAAGGTGTCTCCTTCGAGAAAATCTGTGAGAGCCGAAAGCTGTTCTCGATACTCTTCAGGCGTCACTTTTTCAACACAGGGTGCGGAACACATCTTGAGGTGATAGAGGAAACAGGGTTTCTTGACCCTGCTGAGATCGTACGAGCAGGTTCGGATTCCGAAAACCTTCTGCAGGAACTCAAGCAGTTTTCTTACAAGTCCCGCGCTTGTATAAGGTCCAAAATATGAACCTTCCAGCTCTTTTGTCCTTGTGATTCCAAGATACGGGTATTGATCTGCAGAGATGTAAATGTACGGGTAGGTTCGGGAATCTTTCAGGAAGACATTATACTTAGGCTTTCCGTTGAAGATCAGATTCGCCTCAAGAAGCAGAGCCTCACGCTCTGATGTAACCATTATGAAGTCTAGATCTTCTGCCTCTTCTGCAATTCGTTTGGCCTTTTCATTCTTTGCCCACGTAGATTCTCTGAAGTATGACAGGACTCTTCTCTTCAGTTTCTTTGCTTTGCCGACGTAAACTACAACGCCTTTTTGATTTTTGAAGATGTAAACTCCCGGCTCCTCGGGAAGCTGCGAGGCTTTGTTCAATATTTTCTCATTCATACTTGCTCAACAACTCTCCGCATATGACTCTCTCGTAAGAACACTGAGTTTTCTTCAGCAGATTCCAGACCTCTCTTCCCACAGGGTTTGGTACCCCGCCGAGAAAATTCGCAAGCTGAAGGTGGAGACACTTCACTCTTTTCAGATTCCTGATTCCCCCAATACCTCTTTCCATGAGTAGTCTCTTCTGTTCCTCAGAAACAGGGGCCTTTTCGAGTAGTTCCTCTTTAAGAAGTGCCGTCTGGGAATGCGCTCTCAAGTATTCACCGGCAAAAGTCTCGTCTTCTTCGAGCCTTTTCTCAAACTCAGCGATCATCCCTGCACTTTCGAACCTCGAAACTTCCTCCTTCAGAAATGGACAACTAAGCCAGAACAAAGTTGGAAATGGTTTCCCTTCAGCAATCAACGAAGATTGTATGACTTGTGGGAATCCCCATTCACAGACTCTGACAATTCCGAAATCATTTTTCAGAATCCTTCCAAGCTGTAGCGAAACTATTTTCTTCTCAGCACTACTGCTTTCCAATCTCCATCTTCCTTAATACGCTCGATGAGAAAGCCCTTCTCTACGAGACTCTTCAATTCCTGGTACTTATCTTTGTATATTCCCGAAAGGATCACTCTGCCATCCTTTAGGAGAAACCCCCGAAGATCGAGAACAAACTCCTTCAGCAACTCAACTATCATATTCGAGACAATGAGGTCGAAACGCTCCTCTGGCTTTAACGCCGAAAGAAAGTTGGACAGACGCGTTTCTATGGAGATATGATTTATTCGGCCAATTTCAACTGTTTTCTCAATAGAATGCTGATCAACATCCAGAGCGAGAACCGAAGACGCTCCTCTCTTGGCAGCTATCACCGACAAAATGCCAGTCCCGCAGCCAACATCAAGAACTTTCGAACCTCTTTGAATGAGCTCTGAAAGAAGAGAAGCGGCAAGTTTCGTGGATTCGTGAAGGCCCGTTCCGAAGGCCATTCCGGGAATAATACCGATCTTGTTTGAATCGATTATCTCCTCTTCTTCTTCCAGAGGAATGACCTCGATCCCATCACAGAGCTCAAATGGAACCAGAGACTCCTTCCACTTCTCAAACCAATCCTTCTGTTCACTAAAACCCAGATCCGAAAACTCGATCCCTTTCAGAAAAACCGGGAGTTCTTCCTCTTCCTCCAGAAAAACGTGCAATGCGTTTCCTGAATCAACAAGTTTTTCAAAATAGAGATCTGAAAAACCTTCGTTCCAGCTGATTCCTTCAATTAGATCGCATTCCTCTTCTGAGAGAAACGCGACAAAGTGTCTGTACTTCACTGTTCAGCACCTGCACTATTCACGCTTTCATTGAGGGTTTCCAGAGCATGCTTTGCGGCCAGTTGCTCTGCTGCCTTTTTTGTTCGCCCTTCGCCTTCACCAACAATTCTCCCTTCCAGGAATACTCCAACCTTGAACCACTTATCCTGTGGTGGACCTTCATCGAGAATCGTCTCATATACAGGTCTTGAGCTGAAGCGAGCCTGCGTGAGTTCCTGAAGGGAAGTCTTGTAATCGAGAATCAGGTCTCCTCCAACCGCTTTCTCAATATACTCTGACAGCTTTGATTGAACAAATTCAACTGAGATGTCAAGGCCGCCCGTCAAAAAGATTGCTGCCAGAACAGCTTCGAAGGCATCTGCAAGAATCGAATCTCTTTCCGATCCTCCGCTCTGCCTCTCTCCCTTGCCAAGAAAAATATATTCTCCGACTCTCATTGATCTGGCAACGTAAGAAAGGACCTTCTCACTTCCCACCATAGCTCTCACTTTCGACATATCGCCTTCACTGAGGGAATAATTGCTGAATAGGGTTGTGGCTAGAGACAATTCAAGAACGGCGTCTCCCAGAAATTCCATTCTTTCGTTGGACTCGAGAAGCCTTTCTCCGTTCTGGGCGAGCTCATTGGTGAAAGAGGAATGACAGAGAGCTCTAAAAACGAGCTCCCTGTCCGCTTCTATTTCGTTTATTCTGCAAAACTCATCTACCAACTTTTCTTCTTCTAAACTGAGCATTATTGGATAATACCCCTGACCCTTTCTACTATGCTCTTGCTCGAAAGACCCGAAAGGTCATAGAGCAATTCGTTGTCTCCGGAGAACATATACTTGTCGACGCCTATCTTTTCGAAACTCTTCGGCGTTATTCGAGGCTGGACTAGATAGTCGGAGAGAATTGATCCTAGACCGCTATTGACATTGTGGTCTTCGAGAGAGATAACTGTAGAAGAGAGATGTTCCTTAACGCTATCGAAGTCTGCTCCAAGTGGACAACTAACGTTAAGAACGGTTACTTCTATCCCTTGAGATCTCAGTTCGTCTGCTGCCCTAACTGCTTGATGAGTGACCTGACCCGTGGTAACAAGCGTGACTTCCTTTCCCTTCCTCACAACATCCACTTTTCCATATTCAAACTCATAACCGTCCCCAAAGAACGGTTTTCCTTCCTCGTCTGCAATTGGATTCATAGTAGATCTTCCCATCGCGATGAGGTAGTTCCCGTCGGCCCTGCTCATGAATCTGACTGCTCTATCTGTCTGGTTTGGATCGGCAGGTACTATCAGTTTGAAACCGAAAAAGTTTCTCAGGGCCCCAATGTAATCTAAACAATGGTGAGTCTTACCATCTTCACCCACGTCGATTCCAACGTGAGTTACTCCGACCTTTACGTTT
Organism: Mesotoga sp. UBA6090; assembly: GCF_002435945.1. Taxonomy (NCBI): domain Bacteria; kingdom Thermotogati; phylum Thermotogota; class Thermotogae; order Kosmotogales; family Kosmotogaceae; genus Mesotoga; species Mesotoga sp. UBA6090. The sequence goes on along the minus strand of NZ_DIXC01000043.1, from coordinate 25,376 downwards.
GCCTTGTTTATATCGTTTAGTCGCTGCTGGTTATAGGTTTCATCGATGCCGAAAACTCCGAAGTCGGCAAAGAAAGTCAGCACACCACACACCGATGCGGCCCCGGCGACAGTTGCAGCATTGTGTTCCTGGACACCAATTTGTATGAAGTTCTCCGGCCAGATCTTCTCGAATTCATTTACCTTCGTAGACGGTTTTAGATCACAATCTACTACCATCATTGGTAGTTTACCCTTGTTGAGCTTTCCGATATCTGCAAGAGCCTTCCCGAAGGCCGATCTGTTATCACTCTTCTTTTCAACGGGATACACAAAGGGAACGCCAATTGTTGGTCTTATCTCTTCGTCCTTATGGTGTATTGGTTCATGATACGAGGGAAGCCTCTTTCTCATCTCAACAAATCTATCAATATCGTTTTCAAGCTTGAGTTCGGAGAGAGCAGAGGCGGCCTTCTCCATATCGAGAGGTTTTCCGTGATAGGAAACATCACCCTCCATAAACGAAACTCCCTTTCCCATTATGGTCTTACCGATTATCGCGACGGGAGTTTTCGACTCGTACGCTTCTACAAGCGCCTTGTTAAGCTCAGAGTAGTCGTGACCGTCGACTTCAATAACCTTCCAGCCATCTGCCAGATAATTAGCCTTTATATCCACGAACATTATATCGCGCGCATTTCCAGAAATCTGAGCGTCATTGTAGTCAATAACGACAACGAGGTTATCAAGCCCGTACTTCTTTGCAGTCCTTCTTGCTTCCGCCACCTGGCCCTTGGCCTGTTCCGCATCACTCATTGCGACAAGGACCCTGTAATTCTTTCCACTGATTTTTGAAGCAAGAGCCATACCAACTCCCACCGAAAGACCTTGTCCAAGATTCCCGGTCGTCCATTCTACACCCGGAATCCCTCTTGTGATGTGACCTTCGAATATGGAACCTGGATGTCTAAAACCGCAAATGACTTCGTCGATATCAACGAAACCAAGCCTTCCTAGCGTTGCGTAGACACCTGGCGATGTGTGACCGTGGCTAACAATAACCCTGTCGCGCTCCGGATCAAAGGGATTACTTGGATCGTTCTTTGCGAAATCGTATACGGAAAGAAAGATGTCTATGGATGACATTGAACCGCCTGGATGACCAGAATTGGCAACAGTAGTCATTTTTATTATGTCACCCCTACATATTCTTCCAAGATCTTCAAGTCTTTTCAATTCAGCTTTCGTGAGTAAACCCGCCATATCCAACCTCCATTCATCCTTTAGTCATCAATCGAAATATCTTCGTCTCTATTCTTTATCAGTTCATCTGGATTTGTGTCCTGTATGATCGATCTCTGGCTCTTTCTGAAATCTCCGAACTGAACCTTCAGCATCTGCCCATCATCTGCAACCAGAGTAATAACCTTCATGAAAATGTTTACAGTCAAAACCTTACAGGTCTTGCCTTCATAATCTACAAGAGAACCTTCATCAGGAATATCCAGAAGCTCGTTTTCGTAAAGCTCTTGTTCATAGGAAAGACAGCAGAGAAGTCTTCCGCACCTTCCGGATATCTTTGCCGGGTTGATCAACAACTGTTGCTTCTTAGCATGCTTCAGCGTTATGCTTTCAAACTGCCTTAGAAAGCGAACGCAACAGGCCGTCATTCCGCACAGTCCAAGACTGCCGGTCATCTTAACCTCGTCTCGTATTCCAACCTGTCTGAGCTCGATTCTCGTCCTGAAAGCTCTCGCAAGATCCTTGACCAACTCCCTGAAGTCGACCCTGCTGTCGGCACCGAAGTAGAAGACGATTCTCGATCGATCAAACATGTATCTCGCTTCAAGAAGCCGCATGGGAAGAGAGTGCTTCTTTATCAGTTCCTGGCAGGTCTTCATTGCCGCCTCGGCTTCTTCTTTATTCTTGGCATCCGTTTCCCAGTCTTCGTCGGTCATTACTCTGACAATCGGTTTAAGCTCTTCTTTAGTGTCATCTATGCGAGTTTCAACCGGTCCATACATGACCTTTCCAACATCCAATCCAAACTCACTCATTGCAAGCACATAGTCACCCTGCTTCAGCAACTGCTCGCTGGAAGTGTACTGATACAGCTTCCCCACTGAGTGGAATTCGATTCCATAGACCGTTCCATATATCTCAGGCATCTCAATAACCTCCGTTTTCTCTTCTTGCCAGGCTTCTGGAAAGCGAATGCAAAGCTCTAAAAGAAACAAGAGTTGCGCTAAGTGATGAAGTTCGCTGTCTAAGAAACGTGTCGCACCAAATAAAATCTTCCAGGATTTCCTTTCCCGGCTTGAAGTTCACTAGCCATTCTAACAGATCAATGTTCATAAGCGAGTCATTGTGAGTATCGCCCGAAAGAATCACAACGTCTTTCAGGAGGCTCCTGGAGACTTCGACAAGTTCACGCGCCCTTTCAAATGAGCCTTGCCCGGCAAAAGTGGATGAGACCTCCCTAAAGGCCGAAAAAAAACTTCTGGAATCCACAAAATTCTTGCAAAGCGCTGCAAACGCCCTTCTTCGCCTCACGAGATCTATGGGATCTTCATTAACACTCTCTCTAATCAACTGTGTCAATCCTTCAAGATCGGAAGGCACTTCAAGAGACTCGTACTTTACGGATTCTGGATCCTGCTCCAGAAAGTACCGGAGCACCTTGAAGTTCTGCCTTGCAGCAGCATATATACCGGAAACTCGCTCTCCGTAATTCGACTTGAGTTTGTTCATAAGCTCTTCAGGAATATCTATTACGATCGAAATAGTTCTACTTCTCACTGTAGGCAGAAGCGATTGCCATGAAGATGTGGTCATTATGAGAGTCGCGAAATCTGGAGGCTCTTCAAGAACTTTCAGGAAAGCATTTGCACTCTCATCAGTCATTTTCTCGCACTGATGAATCAACACGAATTTTCTCTTGCCAATTGCAGGTTTATGAAGCATCATTTCTTCTATGTCTCTAATCCTGTCAATGCCAATGTTTCCGTTTTCAGGCTCTATTAGGAGAAAGTCTTCAATATATCTTTTTCTGTTCCATTTCGGATCAGCCTCTATTATTGAGATAGCCGAAGCCTTCAAGTACTCACTATCTCTGCCCACCAAAGTCACACTTTTTCCCGAGCCGCGGGCCAAGAACCGGGAAAGTCTTTCGTTAGCTACTCCATTGAACCACTCCATGTTTTAATTATATCAATGAATACAGAATTTGATTGGAGGGAAGTATTTTGGAGAAAACATTCGCTTATCTAAAACCAAACTCGATACAGAGAGGCCTCATAGGAGAAATAATCAGAAGAATTGAAGAAAAGGGCCTGAAAATTGTCGCTCTTAAGATGCTGACGATCTCTGAATCCATGGCGAGAGAACTGTACAGGGAACATGCGGGAAAAGACTTCTACGAACCTTTGCTGGCTTTCATACAATCGGGACCAGTCGTAGCCATGGTACTCGAAGGTGAGAACGCCATTCAAAGGCTGAGAGTTCTAGTTGGCAAGACCGACCCTCTGGAAGCCGATCCTGGAAGCATACGAGGTCGGTTCGGCGTGTCCATAAGGAAAAACTTGATACACGCATCAGACAGTGTTGAGAGCTCTAATCGCGAAACCAAAATATTCTTTGAAGAAAGCGAGATAAATGATTATTCACTCTTGAACGAAGGCCAGTTCTGATGCTAATTGCACGAATCAGAAAGGGAAAGGAAGGAAAGGTCCGTAATTCTTACCCGTGGATCTTCAAGGACGAGATCATGTCTCTAGAAGGGTCTGCCGATGTTGTATGCGAAGTAAACATTTTCTCATCGAACTATGAGTTTCTCGGGAAGGGCTTCTTCAATCCGAGCTCCACGCGAGCGATAATGGTTCTCACAAATCAAGACGAAGAGCTTGGAGAAATGTTCTTCGGACGGTTGTTGCAAAAAGCTCTGCTAAAGCGAGAGAGACTTTTCAATAGACCTTACTACAGACTCGTTCACGGTGAAGGAGACAGACTTCCCGGGTTGGTAGTGGACAGATACGGAGAGATTCTAGCTGTGCAGTTCAGAAACTCGATTATGCAGAAAAGAAGGGAAATGATAGTCGGTCTTCTCAGAAATCTCGTGAATCCCAAGGGAATCTACGAACGGAGCGATTTCGAGATGGGCGTGGAAGACAGAATAGAGAGACATACAGGTTTGCTGTTCGGAGAAGTACCTGATTCTGTCGAAATTGAGGAAGATGGTATCAAGTACCTCGTGGATGTTAAGAACAGCCAGAAAACAGGGTTCTTTTTTGATCAGCGAGACTCCAGAGCATTCTGCAGGAGAATCACCGCAGAACTCTCTCTGGAGAAAGGCCTGGATCTGTTCTCTTTCACAGGAGGATTCGGGCTTAATATGGCTTATTCAGGTGCCCAGGCAATTTGCGTGGACAGGTCCGGCGATGACCTGGACCGGGGAAGAATGAACGCAGTAGTGAACAGGCTGGATAACAGGCTGCAGTTGGTCCAGAGCGATGTTCTTGACTTCCTTGGTGGATTTGAAATGAAAAACTATTTTGATATAGTAGTGGTAGACCCGCCATCCTTTGTTAAGCATAAGAGAGAGCTTCAGCATGGAATTTCACTTTTCAGAAGGCTAGTAGAGAGTACGCTCCCGCTTGTAAAGGATGGAGGAGTCCTGGGGCTCTGTACCTGTGCCTATAATATCGCTATCGAGCATTTGGTTGAGTCTATCAGAAGGTCAACGGAAAGTATCGGTATAACATTTTCGCATCTGGCTATTACACTACAATCGCCTGATCATCCATGGCTTGTTGAGGTTCCAGAGAGCCTTTATTTGAAGTGTCTGTGGGGTTTGGTAGCAAAGGAGTGAGTTTTTTTGCCCGGCTTCTGGACTCATATTATGTATGGAAAAGATGTTTTGGAAGAGATAGGACTGGATCTTGAAGCCGACAAAAGAGAGGAGTTCAATCTTGGATGCCTCTTCACGGATCCCGGTAAGTACTGCTCGAGAGAGGGTCCAGAGTTCTCTTTGTGGAGGTTCTCTCACACGCTGAGGTGTGATGATTTTGCCAAGCTCCTCTGCAGGAAATCGGAAGAGATTTCTCGCTTCTATTCGTTGGGGGTTATCTGCCATTACTTCCTCGATGCAACTGTGAATCATTATATAGTTGCCCGTGCAGGAAATGGATATAAGTATCGTCAACTAGAAACAATGATAGACAAAGTAATTCTTAAAAGCAAAGTTGAGGCGGACATTCTCGATCTCGATCCGACTGCCGAGTTTTCTCGGTCTTTGCCAGCGGAACTTGAAGATCTCTATCGAGAGATCTCAATGGAATTCTACGGAATCAAGGGCTGTTCCATCCAGAAGGCTATAGACTCCATGAATCAGTACTTTGCGGGAATCTATGGTCGCTCCAGGTTGGCCCTAATACTGAAACGTTTTAGTATTAAAGAGGGATCGCCAGAAGAGGCCTTCTTTGAGGACACTCACGTTGATCCGCTCAATCTGGAGATGAAACCCTGGTTTCACAGCATAGCCGGCTGGGAAAGCAAAAAAACTTTCGATGAGCTCTATCGCGAAGCCTTTGACAGTGCTGTTTTGTTCTTGCAGAACTATCTCGACAGTCAAACCGATTTTTCTCTACCTGGGGTATCTCTTATGACGAATTTACCCCTAATGGAGTACTGAATGACAAATTCGCACAGAAGGGAGGGAGACCGTATCCATATTTGGAATGCGGTGACCATATGAAAGTTCTCGGAATAATTCTTGCAGGAGGGCGAGGAGAGTACCTGAGTTCCCTGACTCAGGTTCGTACAAGTGCTGCCCTGCCTGTCTATGGAAAGTACAGGTCGATTGATTTCACACTCAGCAATATGGTCAATGCTGGAGTATCGAAGGTTGGCATAATTACACAGTACAGCCCCAGAAGCCTCATGGATCACATTGGTTCAGGCAAAGAATGGGATCTAGACAGAAAACAGGGAGGGCTCTTCATACTGCAGCCTTACTACTCTCCGTATAACCCTTCCATGGGTTACAAAGGAACGGCCGACGCTCTCTTCCAGAACATAAACATACTCAGGAGAGGCAACGAAGACTCTGTTTTGATAGGTTCGGGAGATCACATTTTCAAAACAGACCTGACGAAGATCTTCAGATATCACCTAGACACGGCCGCCGATATAACTGTCCTTACCGGCAATAAGGATGGAGAATGCGGCATGGAAGGGATGGATAGGGTGGTATGCAAGAACGGGAGAATAATCAAGTGGATAGAGAAAGAAAAGGTTTCGGAAAACCCCGAGGAAGGAGACTGCGTTGCTCTGGGCATCTACTTCATCAATAAGTTCTTGCTGAGAGAGCTTCTCTACTCCGCAGTTCCAAATGGAGAGAATGAGCTCGTGAAGGGTATTATTACTCCAAACCTGTCTTCTCTGAATGTAAGAGAGTACAGATACAACGGTTACTGGCGCGACATAAAGCAGAGTAAGAAGTGCTATTTCAGAACGAACCTCGATATTCTCAATCCCGAGATAAGGAGAGAGCTTTTCTATGAAAACGGAAGAGTCTTCACGAAGCTGAAGGATCTTCCGCCTCCCAAAATTACCGGGACCGCCTCTATGAATAACTCTGTCATTGCCGACGGGTGCATAATAGGAGGAAAGATAGAAGATTCTGTCTTGTTCAGGGATACGAGGGTTATGGCCGGAGCAACAGTAAAGAATTCTGTTCTTCTCGAGGGCTGCCTTGTTGAAGAGGGGGCTCACATAGAAAATGTGATCATGGACAAGTATTGTACCGTTAGGTTGGGAAGAAGTTTTGTTGGTGAAAGTGAAGAGCCCACAGTAATCGAAAAACACGGCGTAATTTAAGGGGGGGGGTGATTGTATGGCCAAGAAAGTTGTTGCATTGATACTAGCTGGCGGGCAGGGCACCAGACTTGGACTGCTCACAGATGAGGTGGCGAAACCCGCAGTCCCCTTCGGTGGGAAATACAGGATTATAGACTTTGCATTGAGTAACTGCGTCAACTCGGGAATCTACGCAGTCGGCGTACTCACTCAATACAGGCCCCACATGCTCGCTCGACACATTGGAATAGGTCGTCCGTGGGATCTTGACAGAAAGGACGGTGGAGTTGTAATTCTGCCTCCCTTTATAGCTCAGGGAGACTCAAACTGGTACAAAGGGACTGCGAATGCTGTCTTTCAGAACATCGATTTCGTAGATGATTTCGACCCCGAACTTGTGGTTATACTTTCGGGTGATCATATCTACTCCATGGATTACAACGAGATGATAGATTACCACCTCTCTAAGGGCGCAACGGGAACGGTTGCTTGCATGCGTGTCCCACTGTCCGAGGCTTACAGGTTCGGAATGATGATAACGGATTTCGAAAACAAGATAGTCGACTTTCAGGAGAAACCGAAGCAGCCGAAGTCCGATCTTGCTTCTTTGGGAATCTACATTTTCGATTGGAAATTCCTCCGGCAAAGACTTATCGAGGACGAACAAGACCAAGAAAGTGAAAATGACTTCGGGAAGAATATTCTGCCGAAAATCGTCGAAGACAATGCAGGGAGATTGTTTGCTTTCGTTTTCGAGGGTTACTGGAGAGATGTAGGAACCATCGAATCGCTCTGGGAGGCTAATATCGAACTGACTCGCCCGATACCGCCGCTGAATCTTCACGACCCCTCCTGGAGATTCTACACGCAGACTGAGGAGTATCTGCCTGCATATGTCGGAACCAGTTCTCACGTCAGAAACTCTTTGATCAACGAAGGGGCAGAGATCTATGGAAGAGTAGAAAACTCCGTAATATTCCAGGGAGTTCAGATCGGTGAGGGGTCTATAGTCAATAATTCCGTGATCATGACCAACTCCAGAATTGGCAGCAATGTGGTAATAGACAAGGGTATTGTCGGAGAGGGAACCATTGTGAAAGACGGAGTCGTAATTGGTCACGGCGATGAGGTACCACACGAATCACAACCGTACATTTACGATTCTGGAATTGTTGTTGTAGGATCTGATGTCGTTATTCCCCAAAACACAAAGGTTGGAAAAAACAGTGCGATTCTCAATCATGTTAGAGAGGAGGATTTCACGGGAGATGTGGCCGGAGGTAAGACCATCTCGCACAGAGGTTAAAGGAGTTGCTTCTTTCACGCTTTTAATTGCAATATTGATAATATGCACGACGATAGTGACATTCCTTGCTCCACTGGAAACAATTATGACTACAAGGCGCCTGAGTTCATGGTATTTCAGACTTGCTCTTGATGTGAAATCGCTTTATCTGGCTGAACCAGATGAAACGAAAGCAAACGGGCTGAAGATTGAGAAAAGTTCAAGAACTGTCTTTTCAAATTGCGCAGAAATAGAGATAATCAATTACCATATAAGTGAAGGAGATAAGTACTTCGATTTCGAGCTAATTGGAGAAATTACCGATATTCCATAAGGAGGTATGAGTATGAAAAAAGTTCTGCTGATTACCCTGCTCTTGGTCATGGCAGTATTCGTCATGGCTCAGAGACTAACTATTGTTCACATCAACGACACGCATGGTCACATCTGGCCTGAAGGTGAGTACGGTGGGCTCGCGGCTGTAGCAACACTGATAAATCAGGTTCGAGCCGAGAATCCCAACACCCTATTCCTGCACGCTGGAGACATTAATACAGGTGTTCCTGAATCAGATCTGCAGGATGCGGCTCCTGATATAGTTGCTCTCAATCTTATGAAGGTTGATGCAATGGCAATCGGTAACCACGAATTTGACAACGATGCTTCCGTACTCGCAAAGCAGATGGAGATTGCTCACTTCCCGTTCCTCAGCGCAAACATCTACAAAGATGGCGAACCCGCCTTCCAGGAATACATAATCAAAGAAATCGCCGGAATAAAGGTCGCCATCGTTGGCTTTACTGCTCAGGAAACAGAGATTCTCGAGTACCTTTATGCCAAGGACTACGAGTGGAAGGACGTAATAGAAGTAGCAAAAGAGATCATTCCCGAGATTGAAGCTCAGGCAGACATAATCATTGCGCTTACTCACATGGGAAGCAACCCTGTACTTGTCGGTGCAAATTCATGGGAGCTTGCGAAAGCAGTTGACGGTATCGACGTTATAGTCGATGGCCACAGCCATACTTTCTACGAAAGACCTGAGATAATCAACGAAACAATCATAGTTTCTGCAGGCGAATGGGCAAAGAATCTCGGCAAGCTTGAACTCGAAATCGTCGATGAAACGGTTATCTTCGTCTCTTTCAGAAATCTCCCGGTTATCGCCGAAGAGATTGAACCTGATTTCGCCGTCGCCACTGTTCTGGATTACTTCAAGAAGGCCGGCGGAGAGGCGCTCAACACCGTTGTCGGCGAAACAACGATAAAACTGGAGGGCGACAGAGGAGTAGTCAGGGCTCAGGACACAAATCTTGGTTACTTGATCTGTGACGCAATGGTCTGGAAATCCGGAGCAGATCTAGCGATCAGCAACTCCGGAGGAATCAGAGCCTCCATAAATGCTGGCCCAATCACATACCGAGACATCCTTACGGTACTCCCATTTGGAAACACACTATACGTTGTGGACGTACCTGGAACAGCCCTTAGGGACCTTCTGCAGTACACGGCAACTCGCGAAGCTGGTCAGGGCGCCATGCCTCAGGTAAGTGGAGTAACTTATGTAATAGAGAATAATGAGGCCAAAGATATTCTTGTGAACGGAGCACCCATTGATGACAATAGGGTTTACAAAGTAGCTACAAATAACTACCTTGCATCCGGCGGTGACGGGTATGCGGTCCTTGCGGAACTCTCTGGTTACGACACCGGATTCGTACTAGCAGATGTAGTGGTTGAGTTCGTTGGAAAGATCAGCCCGATAACAAGTTATCAGGATAGCGGTAGAATCACCAGGAAATAGTTTTAATTTTCGTTAAGACTCAAACGATGTAATATAATAGGAGCGGAGCGATCCGCTCCTTTTGTTTTGACAAATTCACAAACTCGTTTGGAGTCGTAGTTACTTTCTTGTTATTCGGGATCCCAGAAAGGCAAACATCTATTGATTAAGGTTGAGAGGTGATAACTAAATGAGGTTGCCTACCTTCAGAGGAGGGGTGCACCCGCCGGAGAGAAAGGAACTGTCTCAGGATTCTCATCTGAGCGTTCTTCCACTTCCCGAAAGGGTCTATGTATTTCTTGCGAACCACGCCGGTATTCCAGCCAAACCTATTGTAAATATTGGTGACAAGGTCAAAACCGGTCAGCTGATAGCAGAGTCCGGAGGTTTTATTTCTGCGAATCTTCATTCTCCTCTGACAGGCGAAGTCAAGGAGATCGCGAAGTATTTCCATCCAACTCTTTCAAAGCCGGACGATGCAATAGTCATAGAGAGATCCGGTGACGATGAATGGGAGTTACTTCAACCGGCTAAATCTTACGATCAGTTTGAACCGGAAGAGATTGTCCAGAGAATAAAGTCTGCAGGAATCGTCGGGCTTGGCGGTGCAATGTTTCCAACAAGCGTCAAGCTTTCCCCGCCTAAGGAGAAAAAGATTGATCTTCTCGTTATTAATGGAGCAGAGTGTGAACCTTATCTGACGATAGATTACAGGTACATGCTTGAACGTTCCGAGGGATTGGTCAGGGGGATTCTTGCGATTATGAGAGCGCTGAAAGTGAAAGATGCGATTATTGGCATTGAAGATAATAAGCCAAAGGCGATAGAGAGGATGAAGGAGGCAGCCAAGTCAACATCGATACGGGTGGAAACGCTGAAAACCAAGTATCCGCAGGGTGCTGAGAAACAACTCATCTATGCCCTGACGAAGAGAAAGGTTCCTTCGGGCGGGCTTCCTTTGGATGAGGGAGTGGTGGTCGATAACGTCGGCACTGCCTATGCAATCTATGAAGCCGTCGAGCTTGGCCGCCCTCTCGTCGAAAGAGGAGTTACGATAACCGGGGAGGGCATTAGAAAGCCCTTAAACGTCGTCTCAAGAATAGGAGTCATGGCAGAAGAGCTGATTGGTCATGCGGGAGGAGCCCAAGAGACAGTCGAGAGAGCCCTATTCGGTGGCCCAATGATGGGCATCACGGTTCCCAAGACAGACGTCCCGACTGTAAAAGGCACTTCCGGAATTACTCTGTTGCTTAAGAGTGAACCTCTTGAAGAGTTCCCTTGCATTAGATGTGGCAAATGTACATTCGTCTGTCCCATGAATCTTCAACCTTTTCTTCTAAACCTCTACGGTACAAACAGATTGTATGACGCGCAAGTGGAAAACGGTTTGATGGATTGCATAGAATGCGGGAGCTGTTCCTTCGCCTGTCCGGCCAACATCGATCTGGTCAAGAATTTCAAACTGCATAAGAGGGTCTATCGAAGTCTGAAGGGAGGTGCTAAGAAGTGAAGCTTTCAATGATGGCAGCACCTCACTTGAGGTCTGAAGATAATGTTAGGAAGATAATGCTGGATGTTCTGATTGCGCTCTCTCCTGCAGCAGTTTGGGCCGTTGTCTTGTTCGGCATGAAAGCACTTATTCTGATACTTGTATGCACAGTCGGCTCGGAGGCGCTCGATTTCTTTGTGATGAGATTCGTGAGACACAAGAAGACCTTCAAACCAGACCTTAGCGGTTCGGTCACAGGGCTGTTGCTTGCACTGAATCTTTCAGTTGCTGTTGAGTGGTGGCAGGCCCTGATAGGTGTCTTCGTTGCAATAGTGATTGCAAAGTCGGTCTTTGGGGGTCTTGGAAAGAATTTCTTCAATCCCGCACTAGTGGGAAGGGTCTTTCTTCTGATCTCGTTCCCCGTTCAGATGACAACATGGTTCAGTCCTTTTGACATGCAGACCACCGCCACTCCGATGGCTATTCTTAAGCAGGGAGCACCAAGAGTCTTCTCTTTGCAAGAGATGTTCCTGGGCACAATTCCTGGCTCTATAGGAGAGGTTAGCGCACTGCTGCTTCTTCTCGGTTTTGGGTGGTTGTTGCTGAGAAGAAGAGTCTCACCCTTCATACCTATTGCATACGTAGGAACTGTAGCAATAATGGCGGCAATCTTCTACGCTGCAAATCCCGGTTTTGGCTCGCCGTTGTACCACATTTTTGGAGGCGGTCTGATGTTGGGAGCTCTATTCATGGCTACTGACATGGTAACTAGTCCAATGTCGATCAAGGGGCATCTGATCTTTGGAGTTGGCTGTGGAGTCGTTACCATGACAATCAGATTGTTTGGTGGCTATCCGGAAGGCGTATCATTTGCGATTCTGATCATGAACGCATTCGTACCGCTCATTGATATGGGAACCAAGCCCAAGATATTCGGGAAACCAAAGAAGGTGAAGAGCAATGCGTGATTACTTGAAGACCGGCATTACCCTGATGGTTATTACGATAATCGCTGCTTTTGTCCTTTCTGTGGTCTACAGCATTGTTGAAGAGCCGATCGCAAACGCAGAACTTGGCGCAAAACTCGCCGCTATTCGAAATGTTCTTACCGATGCGGATTCTGGAGAACTTCTGATCGCTGAAGAGAGTATCCCCAAAACCGCAAGCGAACTCGCAAAGTTTGAATGGTTCCCAGAGGGATTCACCGCTTCAGAAGGAATAATCTATCAGGCTGTCAACTCTCAGGGAAGAGTAGAAAGCCCTGCATACAAGTTCTTGAAAGATGATGGCAGTGAGGTTTTTGTAGCTATCGGCATAGCAGTCGGTTACGGAGGCGATGTCAAGTCAATGGCAGCCTTCGTAAAGGACTCCGATGGAGTACATCTGAATGGGATTAAGGTTCTCGAATACTCACAGGAGACCCCCGGCCTTGGAGCCAACATCGCAAACGAGACTGTACAGAAGAGATTTTATCCGATCGACAGTCAAGGTCTCAAGAAGAGCATCAAAGTTGACAAAGATGCAGGAGTAACCCCTATCGGAGATCAAATAGACATTAAAAAAAGGGAAGAAGGGATAGTCACCGTAAGCGATGTGATGACTGGAGCGACGATAACTCCGAGAGCCGTTGCATTCTCTCTCAATGCTATCTCAGAGTTCCTGGAAAAGGCAGGTGTTAGATGATGGCTGAATCGAAGTTCTCGGTTCTCACAAATGGAATCTTCAAGCAGAACCCGATCTTCATTCAGGTTCTTGGCATGTGTCCTACTCTTGCTACAACTACGAGCGCCGAGAATGGATTGGGAATGGGGCTTGCAACGACTGCGGTTCTGGCAATGTCGAATATCACGATCTCTCTTGTCAGGAAGCTCATTCCCGACAAGATAAGAATTCCAGCATATATTGTCATAATCGCTTCCTTCGTCACAATGATTGACATGTTGATGCACGGTTTCGTTTACGATCTATGGAAGACTCTGGGCCTATTCATTCCACTTATAGTCGTGAACTGTATAATCCTTGGAAGAGCAGAGGCCTTTGCCTCCAAGAACAATGTCTTTAGATCTTTCCTGGACGGTCTTGGCATGGGGCTGGGTTTTACTGCTTCCCTAGTCTTGCTCGGTTCTGTAAGAGAGTTTCTCGGGAATGGATCGATTTTCAATTACCATCTTTCGGACGTTAAGATGTTCGCTATGATACTCCCTCCAGGTGCATTCATCGCTCTGGGCATGCTCGCCGCTTTTTTCAATTATCTGGGAATAAGGCGCAGCAAAGCTAAAAAGGCAGCAAAATGAGGAGGGGTGACTGATGGCTACTAGACTGATTTTCATATTTCTTTCAGCGATTCTCATAAACAATTTCGTGCTTTCGAGATTTCTGGGAATCTGTCCTTTCCTAGGTGTCTCAAAGAAGATTGATACTGCTGTCGGAATGAGCATAGCAGTTACATTCGTTATGATCATGGCCTCGATTATCACATGGCTTCTGAACATTCTGCTCGATATGCTCAACATTCCCTTTTTGAGAACAATCGTGTTCATTCTTGTTATTGCAACGCTGGTACAGTTTGTCGAGATCTTCCTGAAGAAGACAAGTCCGGCGCTTTACGATGCATTGGGAATATTCCTCCCCCTCATCACGACAAATTGTGCGATTCTCGGTCTGGCACTACTCAACGTTCAGCAGAACTACACAATGCTCGAGACGATCGTAAATTCTGCAGGTGCTGGACTTGGCTTTGCTTTGGCCCTCATTCTTTTTTCAACGATTCGGGAGAGAATGGAGCTTTCCGAAATTCCCGAACCTTTCAGAGGTACTGCCATTGCATTGATCACTGCCGGTTTACTCTCGATGGCCTTCATGGGTTTTCAAGGCCTAGTAAAACTGTGAGGCGATGTGTATGACCGTAGTCAATTCAGTTCTGTTTATGGCCATACTGGGCATAGGAGCAGGTGTCTTTCTAGCTTTCGCCTCCGCGAAGTTTGCAGTTAAGAAAGATCCAAGAATCACACTCATAGAAGCTTCTTTGCCAGGCGTTAACTGTGGCGCCTGTGGTTTCCCGGGTTGCTCGGCTTTTGCAAAGGCTATTACCGATGGAAAAGCTCCGCTGGATGGGTGTATTCCCGGCAAGCGGTCCGGCGTTCCGGAAAAACTGAAGCTAATCATGGAGACGGACGTCGACAAGCTCACCGTTCTCTTTGAAGAGGCAGAGGAAGATGCGGAAAAGACACTGGAAAAGCTGATCGCCACCTCCGGGAAAGAAGTAAAAGCATCGCCGCCCAAGCCCAAAAGGCCAACCCAAGAAGAAATCGAAAGCTACAAGGAAAAGCTCAAGGAGAATTCCAGAGCAACGCTGATCTTTGCCGTTCTTCCTAATATAAACTGTGGTATATGTGGTTCTCCAGGATGTGCTGCTTTTGCCCTGAAGGTTGCCGGCAAGGAAGAGAACGCAGATAAATGCGTCCCCGGGAAAAGACAGAACGCGCCCGAAAAAGTCGCGAAGATTATGGAGCTTTCCCAATCAGAGATTCAAAAGATAATTGAAGATACTTCTGGAGAACCAGCTGAGATAAAAAAGAAGTTTGAGTCATGAAAAAAAGGTTGGCTGTTCTTGGTTCTACTGGTTCTATAGGATCACAGACACTCGAAATAGTAGATAAGATTGAAGAAATCGAAATTGTGGCCATTTCCACTGGCCACAATTTCGCCTCTTTTTCTAAACAGCTTTCGAAATTTCACCCCAAATTCGCCGCCACTCTAGAAAGAAATGAGGATCTAGTTGATTCCTTTCCGGGAACAACCTTTTTCCACGGTGAAGAGGGGATCGAAACAATGCTCGAGAAGTCCCGACCCGATTATGCGATGCTTGCGGTTAGCGGAGCGGCCGGACTGAGATTTAGCCTTAAGGCGGCTGAAGTCTGCAGCAGATTGTGTCTTGCGAACAAAGAGTCTATCGTTTGTGGAGGAAACCTGTTGCTAGAAAAATGTGCCAGTGAAGAAGTCGAACTGATCCCGGTCGACTCAGAGCACAGCGGCCTCTTTCAGCTTCTTGACGGAACTATTCGCCCAGAGAGAATCTTAATAACCGCATCTGGCGGCGCCCTGAGGGATTGGCCGAAAGAAAAGATTCACCAAGCAAGCCCTGAAGATGTCATGAAACACCCTGTTTGGTCTATGGGAAACAGAATAACCGTTGATAGCGCTTCAATGGTTAACAAGGGACTTGAAGTCATTGAAGCGAAATATCTCTTTGGATTCGATTCGAGTGAAATTGATACTTACATATGTAGAAACAGCTTTGTTCATGCCGGCGTTGTGTACGATGATGGCGTTGTGAAACTCCATGTGGGTCGCCCGGACATGCGAATTCCGATTTCATATTCGCTGACTTATCCTGCGCGTCATAATCTTTTCGGAGAAGAGAGGATAGTCGGCATTCCAATTGTCCTGGAAGAACTGCAGCAAGATAGATTTCCCGCTCTGACACTTGCGAGAGAGATTTGTGGAACTGTCAGCAAGCAGATCGCTTACAATGCAGCAGATGAAATAGCAGTCCATGCTTTTATGAAGGGCAGGATGCCTTTTGGGAGCATTTACAATATAATTGAAAGGACGGTCGCAGGTACCGATGATCAAAACCCGACCGATTACAGTCAAATAATCGAGATTGACAGCTTTGCAAGAAGACTGGCTAAAGAAGAGGTGAATAGATGGTATTGTCAATAATATACTTTCTTCTCATTCTGACCGGGATAGTTGTGGTGCATGAATTGGGTCACTACTTGTTCTCCAGGCTTTTCGGAGTGAGAGTTATTGAATTTGCTATTGGAATGGGTCCTAAACTGTGGTCAAAGAAGGGAAAGAATACTACTTTTAGAATAAACGCATTTCCAATTGGCGGCTACGTTAGACCTGCCGGAGAGGATCTCGACAACATCGATTCTTCCGTTCCCGCCAATGAGCAGATTCAGAACAAACCGGCCTGGCAGAGATTCATCATCTATTTTTCAGGCCCGGCTTTCTCTATACTTCTGGGTTTTTTGATACTCTCCCTCGTTGCCGTAGTTTGGGGTTTTCAGGAAGTAAGAATCGACAAAATCGAGCCCGGCTCACCCGCTGCGATATCCGGAATGATGCCCGGGGACAGAATAGTTACTGTAAATGGAAAGACCCTAATAGACAACACCCGGCTCAGTGAAGCGGTTGCTACAGGCGATAGGATAGATCTTGTTGTGCTTAGGGATGGTAAGGAAGTTGAAATCTCTCTTCTGCCCGAACTGCTTCCCCAAGAGGCCTTCATTGTCATCGGCAATACGACTGGTGAACCCGGTGCGGTCCTTTCCTCAATCAACGGCGCTGCCTTTAACGGTGACTACGTTGGATACTCTGGTGTGCTTTCACCCGAAAGCACGGTAAGACTTGGCTTTTCTGATGGAACGACTCTCTCGGGCACGCTCCTAACTTATTCACCAACAGAGGAACGCTACGCGATGGGAATATACTATGCAAATTTCAAACCCTTACTGACCACCGATTTCGGTCAGTTCAGGGAGGGCGATCGTCTGCTTTCGGTTAACGGGATAAAGACTGATACAAGTTATGACCTGACGACCATGAGTCAGCTGCTTTCCTTGAAATCGAATGAGTTGCTAATTCAGTTAACTGGCAAAGAGTCTACCTTTGCAAAGTATGGCTTTCCAGAGGAATTCGTTGTTTCCATAGAACGCGAAGGTCAGATAATGGAATTAACGGTGAGCAAGAACGAAATGATTGCCCTCGTCGCTGAAGCCGGGGCTTTCGCACAGGGTAGTGACTATTGGTATCCCGACAGCGCTCTGAAGGCAGTAGGTCTGGGCGTTCAGTGGGCAAACAACCTGCTGTTTACTATGGTTAAGGTTGTCGGTAGCCTCTTCACAGGGGGAGCAAGTATCAACGAGTTCACCGGCCCGATAGGACTAGTGACAATAGTCGATCAGGCAGTAAGTCTCGGTCTTAGAATCGTGCTTTTCCTCGCAGGATTCATCTCATTGAACCTTGGAGTGATTAATCTGATCCCCTTTCCAGCACTTGATGGGGGCAGGATGCTTCTAGCATTACTTGAAATGATAACCAGAAGGAAACTGGATCCGAAAATTGAAGGCTTGATCAACGTAATTGGTTTTATGATATTGATGGGTTTCATGATTTACATAACATTCATTGACATAGGCAGGTGGCTATGAGCAAGGCAGTTGAAGTCGGTTCCGTGCTGATTGGCGGAGGAAATCCAATCACAGTTCAATCAATGACAAACACCAAGACTTCAGACATCTCTGCCACTATAGACCAGATTCAGAAGCTTACGCAAGCCGGCTGCGACCTTGTCAGGGTCTCAGTTCCCGATCTGGAATCTGCCGAGGCTCTCAAGGAGATCTCTTCATTGAGCAGAATACCTGTGATTGCTGACATTCACTTCGATCACAGGCTTGCCATTGAATCGATTAGAAACGGAGCTGCTAAAGTGCGTATAAACCCCGGGAACATAGGTGCGGAATGGAAAGTCATAGAGACGGTCAGAGTTGCTCGAGAATATGGTGTTCCGATCAGAGTCGGTGCAAACTCCGGTTCCCTTGACAGGAATTTCAGTTCATATGATAGACCAATCGCTCTTGCAGAAAGCGCTTTAGCGCAGGTAAGAATACTCGAGAGCGTGGGATTCGAGGACATACTGATTTCTCTTAAGTCTTCATCGGTATCAGAGACTGTGAGTGCAAATGAATACCTGTTCGAGAAGACCAACTATCCGCTTCACCTTGGTGTTACAGAGGCAGGTTTTGGGCTTGATTCAACCGTAAAGTCTTCTATTGGTATTGGCACACTCTTGCTCAAAGGCATTGGAGACACCATAAGAGTATCGATGTCGGGTGACCCCGTTCAAGAAGTAGAAGTTGGATTGAGCATTCTCAAGTCGCTGGGACTTAGAAGGGGTGTCGATGTGATCTCCTGTCCGACCTGTGCAAGAACCGAAATTGACGTTGAAGCTCTTGCGAGAAAAATCAAGAACTGGGTAGGCAGTATAGATGCCGACCTTTCGGTTGCAGTGATGGGCTGTGTAGTTAACGGGATCGGAGAAGGTAGTGAGGCAGACATTGGGATCGCTGGAACGACCTCGGGCGGAGTGATATTTGTCAAAGGCGAGATCGTGGAGGAAGTGAAAAGGGAAGACCTTGAAGTAAGGTTCCGACATTGGTTTGATGAACTCTTGTCGGGAGGTGATAGATGAAAGTCACGATAATCGGAGCCGGAATGGTAGGTTCGTCAATTGCATATGCAACAATGATAAAAGGTATTGCAAGAGAGATAGCTCTTGTTGATATAAACAAGGAACTTGCCAAAGGTCAGGCAATGGACTTGAGTCACGGCAATGCCTATGTTAGACCAATAAGAATTCATGGTGGAGATTACGACGTCTCTTCAGACTCGGATGTAGTTGTAATAACGGCCGGTAGACCTCAAAAAGGAGGAGAGAGTCGCCTCCAACTTCTGACGGACAACGCAAGGATAGTGAAGGAAGCGGTGACTAAATCTCTTTCCTTCAGCAAAGAGCCAGTTTTCATAATCGTGTCGAATCCCGTCGACGTTCTTACATGGGTAGCATGGAAAGCGTCCGGTTTGCCAAGAAACAGAATAATAGGCTCGGGAACAACTTTAGATACGGCAAGGCTCAGACAGAGTATTGCAGATCATTGCCAGCTTGATCCAAGAAATGTACACGCTTATGTTCTTGGTGAACATGGTGACAGCGAGATCGTCAACTGGTCTCACGCAGACATTGCCGGAATTCCTCTAACCGACTTCTGCAGAAATTGCGGGAGAGACTGCGAGGGTGACCTCTTCCAGAAGCTTTTCGAAGAAACTAAAAATGCTGCTTACAGAATTATTGAAAAGAAGGGTTCAACATTCTACGGAATAGGACTGGCTGTATCGAAAGTGCTTTCAACAATTTTCAACAATCAGCATTCAGTTCTAACAGTTTCAACCGTTCACTCGGAGTTTGAAGGACTGAAGGATGTTCCTTTCAGCGTTCCCACCATACTTGGTAGAGAGGGAGTTGAAAGGATTCTAAAGGTAGGCCTATCGTCAGAGGAGTTAAAGGGACTATCAAACTCAGCAGGCGTTATCGCCGATGCCATAGAAAGCCTAAGGGATGAGGAGGGATTAGCGTGAAAAGAGTTTTGCTTCTTGCAATCGTAATACTAAGTGTCTCCGTATTTGCCACCTCGGTTTCGTACGATCCACAGGGGCTGATGTTCTTGAGCAGACCGGGGGCGAGTATCAATGTTAACGTAAGTCTGAACAAGGGTATGGGATCAACTTATTATGGCGGTGAATCACTGGGACTATCTTTTTCAGTAGATAGAAGTGCTTACGTGGCCGTTCTTGACATCGATCCGTCTGGTCAGATTCAGGTTCTCTTCCCGAATGTATATGATCAAGACAACTATGTACAGGGTGGACGAACCTACACCTTGCCAACCGACAAAGCGACAACGAGGTACAATCTACAGGTCCAGTCACAGAGAGGAAGAGAGACTATCATAGTCGTTGCTTCCACATCTCCACTGAACTTCCTGGGCAACGTTTTCTCTCTCTTCGACAGATATCCATTCCCTTACTTGAGTCAAAGCATCAACAACCTTTCGGTAGTTATCGATCCGGTTTTCAACACAAGCTGGGGAATGGGTTACACATACTTCTATAATAGCTATGTGCCTTTTACTGTAAGGACAACAATCAGAGCAGACAGAAACGACGCTAACGTATATGTGGATGGAATTTTCATGGGAAAGTCGCCGGTTACGACGACTCTGGAAACCGGGACTCACACAGTCTATTTATACACGGACAGAAATCTTGTGTACGGTCCTGCGACTATTAACATACAGCCTGGCTCGAGCGATTTCCAGTTCTCCCTGTTGCCAAACTACATTTACGGTTATCTAGAAGTAACATCGATTCCCGATGGCCAGGTTTATGTCGATGGACAATATGCTGGCGATACACCCTACAGAGACTTTGAAAAGGTCGGAAGTCATACTGTTACTGTCTCTAAATGGGGTTACCACGACGCAAAGCAAAATGTCTATATCAACAGAGACATGACGACTTCAGTCGACTTAAGGCTCACCGAAAAGACCGAAGAAGAGAAGAAAACCGACAACATTATTCTCTTCTCCATAATCGGAGTGCTGATAGCAGGAATTGTCATTGCAATAGTGCTTGGTGCTTCCAACTAAGAGTGTCCCGAGAGGGGCGCTTTTCTCTTAGATGAAGCAGAAGTCGAAGGCATATGTCAATTTATTACTGGTAGTAATTTTCTGGGGAATGACTTTTCCGGTGCAGAAGAACATACTGGAAGGTCTTTCTCCAGTATTCTATAATGCGCTTCGGTTTTCGATTGCCCTGATTGTCCTGGTTCCTCTGAGGAAGAAGCTTGGACTGAAACTCACAAAGAAGAGCCTCTCCCGGGGTCTGATTCTAGGGCTTTTCCTTTCCGGAGGTTATGTATTTCAAACGTGGGGACTGGTTTACACCACGGCATCGAAGAGCGCTTTTATAACGTCTCTTTACGTGGGCTTGGTCGCAATCATTGGGCCCATTGTAGACAGGCGAATCCCCAGCCGCTATCAGGTCCTTGCTTTGGGGATATCTTTGATAGGATTGTATTTTCTTACAACACCCGAGGCCGGCTTCAACTTTGGTGACCTGCTAACCGCTCTTTGCGCAGTCTCTTTCGCCCTACATGTTGTTTTGATCTCTTTCTTCACTCAAAAAGAAGATGTCGACGAAATGGAGCTTCTTGTCCCTCAATTTGTCGTAGTACTTCTTGTCAATATGACGCTCATTCCTTTCGTCAGGGGAAGCGTGTACATAAACGGATCAATACTCTTTGTTGCGCTGTTTTCTGCCGTGTTCGCAACAATCTTCGCGGTCGCAGTACAGCTGAAATATCAGAGGTTTCTCGGTTCCGTAGGAGCATCTCTGATCTACGTAGGTGAACCGGCCTTTGCACTGTTCTTCGCAATGATCATACTGAAAGAGATTCCGGGTAAAATGGAAGTAGTGGGTTTGCTTCTCATGACTGCTGGAATGGTATTTGGAGGGATCTCGTCCTTCGTAATGCGTGATAGGAGTGTGAAGAAGGGTTGAAAGGAAGGATTCTGGCCGTAGAAGACGATATACACATAGGAAAATTGCTTCGCATGGAGCTGAGCCACGAAGGATACGAAGTTGAAGTGTTGACCGATGGAAAGGAGGCATTAAAGCATCTAGAAAAAGAGCTTCCTGATCTTCTTATCCTTGACGTGATGCTTCCCGGTTTGGATGGCTTCACAGTATTGGAGGAGATCAGAGAGTATATTTCGACTGATCTTCCCGTTATAATGCTTACCGCTAAAGGTGAAGTTAAGGACAGAATACGAGGTTTGAGGAGCGGTGCAGATGATTACTTGCCGAAACCATTTGTAATTGAGGAACTTCTGGCCAGAATCGAAGCAGTACTCAGACGCAAAGGGAAAGTGGAAAGGATCAGCTACCACGAACTCATGCTCGACCTTCAGTCTCGTGAGGCCTCAGTAAGTGGAGAACCTCTTCAGTTAAGTCGAACCGAATTTGACCTTCTGGCCGCTCTGCTATCGAACGCAGGAATTGTGATGTCAAAGGAAAGATTACTTGAAAAGGTTTGGGGAAGCGAGGACTGGGGCAATCCCAATGTTGTGGAAGTATATATTAACTACTTACGCAAGAAACTCGGAAAGACGGGCGAAAGAATAAAAACGGTGAGGGGCTCTGGCTACGTTGTCAGATAGAAGAAAGTTTTCTACGGCAACTCAGGTAGCCATTTACTCGGTGGTGCTTGTAGTATTCATCCTCTGTGCATCTGCTCTCTTCGTGTATGCTGTTTCCGAGAACGTCTTCATCAGAAATTACTCCGCAGAGATGAGAAAGATCTTTATGGATTCCCCCATGGGCAAAGGGTTTAGGTATGGCGTGGGAAGAATGTCGATAGGGAGGGGGTCCACGGAGTTCTACGTAAGAATCGACGAGACGGTAGTTCAAAATCCCTCAGAACTTGTCGCGGTTCCCGATGTTGAAGGATACGTGAGAACAAGAATAGAAGGGAGTTCCTATCTTCTATATGGTTTCTGGAACGGAACTGAGAAAGTCGTCCTTGGGGCAAGGATGGACGATCTTGATTTCTTTCTTGAAAGTCTGGCTACCACGCTTCTTCTCTCGCTTCTTGTAGGGGTCGCCCTATCTGTGATTGGTGGTCTTCTTCTTGGAAACAGGGTTTCCAAACCTATCAAAGACACTTCGCGTTTGCTCAAAGAGATTACAATGGATGATCTTTCGAGACGAGTCGAGAGTGAGCCGAAAACTAGCGAGCTTGCTGAACTGAAGGAATCTCTCAATAAGGCTCTGGACAGGATACAAGACGGATACAGCAGGCAGGAACAGTTCTCTTCAGATATTGCACATGAAATTCGTTCTCCACTCACTTCGATACTCGGCTTCTCAAGATTGATTAAGCGCTGGGGCTCTAGTGATCCCGAGGTCGTAAAAGAGGCTGCCGAAAGCATTTCAGACACTGCAGACAAAATGATGACAATCACTGAATCCCTTCTATTCCTCTCACAACCAAGTATTGAGTTGAATTCCACGACTTTCAGCATCAGAGAATTGGTGGACGAGCTGATTAGCAACACAAATTCTGCGAAATCCCTTAATTTCAAGATTGATGTGCCGGATATTGACATCAGTTCGGATAGAGTTCTACTGAAGATCGTTCTCAAGGTTCTTGTCGAAAACGCGATAAAATTCGGGAAAGACGGACCAATTGAGATCGTTTGGTCAAATGGCGTTCTCAGCGTTAGGGACTATGGGAAGGGCATCGAGAAGGATGAAATAGGCAAGATATTTGACCGATTTTACAGAAGTGATTCCTCAAGAGGCAGTGAAGGACATGGGTTAGGCCTTTCCATTGCAAGCAAGATCTGTAAGGTTTTAGGGCTTTCAATCGGTGCTGATAACTGCGCAGATGGAGGAGCAGTGTTCAAAGTGGGGGGATTGAGATGAAACTAGCCTTTTCGATCGCCGAGTTGGCGATAACATGGATTTTAGTTCCAATTCTTCTCTACGCAGGCGCTCCGTTTTCGGCAGCACTGGGTATGAGGATTTTCGGTTCCGTAATCATTGCCGGATCTCTTTTTCTGTCGATCTACTCCGCTTTGGTCTTGTATTACTGGTCGGGAAGACTTCCGACCTTTTTCTTCGGTCCTGAAACCACTGTTCAGAGCGGGCCGTACAGATTTGTCCGCCATCCATTCAATGCAGGATTCATAGCCTTTATCTTTGGACTTGGCATTCTCTGTGGGGATTACTGGAGACTGCATTACGTTGTGGTTGTCGCCGCAGCGGTTGTACTGTATTCTCTTTTCCAGGAAAGACTCGCCATAAAGAGAATCGATAGCTATAAAGAAGACAAAGAGAAGATACCCTTCATGATTCCTGATCCGCGAAGGCGAATTTCTTTTGACGAATCCAGATCAATCCCATGGCAGTTCATCGTCGCTTCCTTCGTTGTGAAGCTCGTTATTCTCTTTGTTCTGCCTTCAAGAGTAAAAAACTCGAAAGTGCTTAGGCAGAAGCGGCCCTTCGTAATTGCCATGGCGCATCAAACACATTTTGATGGTCCTCTGATCTTTTATTCCACATGGCGATATATAAGATTTGTTGGCACAGCCATTTATGTTGACAGATTAGGATTGCTGGGTTGGTTGAGCGTAATCCCAGTTAGAAGATATGCCGTAGATACTTCGGCTATCAGGCAGATGCTCGCGACAATTAAGCAGGGAGTTCCTCTTGGAATCGCTCCAGAGGCATCAAGATCATGGGATGGCAGACCTCTTCATACAAAAAGAGAGATATGGAAGCTCTTCAGGATGTTGAAGATTCCCATAATTCCAGTCAAGTTCTTCGGAGTTCAGCGGCTTTGGCCAAGATGGTCGAAGATATTCTCTGTCGGTACTTCCACTATTGAATTTGGAAATCCCATTGAAGCAGATGATCCACAGCTCGAAGAAAAGGTTATGGATTTTCTGGGCAAGGAGGATCCCACATTCAAACTCCCTTACCGGAACTACAAGCACATCGAAAAGCTGATATGGCGCTGTCCTAGCTGCGGAACCATATCCTCAATCAAAGGATTCAGAAGTGGCTTTTCCTGCTCTTCCTGTGGGAAAAGTTGGACAAAGCCAACTGTGAATGAAGTCATTCAAATACACGACAAAATCATGCCGGGAAGCATGGGGCTGTCCTTTCCCATAAAGGATGATGTCATATATAACGGGAAGAAAGTTGTTGCCACTATGTATGAAGATCAAGCGACTATCGGAGACTACAGGCTGGATTACAACCTTATAAAGAACTCTAGTATAGAGAAAAGCATTGAACCGGTCTTCGGGATTGCAAATGAAATGGTGAGCTTCGTATCGACAACAAGTGCACTGATGTGGCAGGAAGTTGTCGACTTTCAGATCAAATTTAGACTTAAAAGAGAAAACTATCACACTGATCTCTGGGGATAGCTCCCGGCATGTAATGCTGCCTTCGGCAGGAGGCGAGGCTCGCTGGCGCGAGGAAGTGATGCTGCTCCGCAGGAAGTGATGCCCGGAGGAACATCCGGGGAAGTGAGGCTGCTACGCAGGAGGCAAAAAAAGAGCCAGTCACCTTCGGTGGCCTGTCAGGCTTCGCCTGGCCAGTCTCGCCTACGGCGATGCCAGTTCCGGCTGTGCCGGGCCATAAGATCAGCTGGATGCTTGCTGTCATCAACTTGGATCTGTCGACTTACGACTGTTCTTCAAAGCGTTCAGCGACCAGCGAAAAGTGGATCTTAGATGCGAGATCTCGTACAGAAGCACTACCTCAACTTTGACAGCATGAAATCTG
>NZ_DIXC01000042.1 GCF_002435945.1 Mesotoga sp. UBA6090 | reverse complement strand
GGGAATTCACTCTTGCAAAAAACACCCTCTTCTTCCATTAGAAACGAAATCAATCACAGCAGAATCGATGAAATCCTTGAAATATGCAACATATCGGGGATCGTCTATGCTGTTATTGTGCTTCTTATATATCTTCAACTCATCTTCTAAAGAGATTCGATTCTCCGCATCCTTTGAAATGAAGCCACACATGTCGCAATAGTGATATTTAAGATGAAATTTCTGGTGAAGAATCTCCCGAGTGTTGGAACCACATATTCCGCACTTACCCCTCATAACTCGATCATTCCATATACCTCCCGCGTTCATTTTTGATTATACATTTGAAAGTGAACTGATTTCCATGCTTTGAAGTTCAATTCGATTACTAGGCTATCTTCAGGTTCAATTGAATATCAACTCCATATTCTCAAAACACAAAAACAGTATTTCGATTCATTTGGCGGCTTATTGAGACAATATTCTTATCGAATTCTACAGTTTCTTCCCATAAGAACTTCCTGATTCCGTCCAATTCACTATTTAACTGATCAATAAAACAAATACTTATCCCTATAGAAGAAATAATTATAGTAATTGAAGATATTTTTATTTATGTGCTTGACTTTTCATTATTTTATGTGATATATTATGAATGTAGAACCAGAGTTTAATAAAAGGAGGTGTAGAAATGAGAAAAGTTAAGGATCCAGCTTCCATCGAAAGAGCCGTTCGAAAGTTCAAAGAGAAAGTAGCGAGAGAGTCCTTCCCACATTACCTATGAAGGAGGTGAGGAAGATGAAAGGAAGAGAGAAGAAGATTCACTACAGGGAAAGAGAGATCTACTCGAACATTGTTAAAGATTCACTAAGAAAAATTGATGAACATCAGATAAGAGAGGAGGAGATTGGATGAAATTCAGAGAGAAGAGAAACTTGAAGGCCATAGACAGATTGATCGAGAGTGAAAGAGACAGCGTATACAGCAATTTGCTGATCAACCCGAGATTCTAATAAGGGAAAGATAAGAGGAGGAACGAAGATGAAAAAGAGAAGCATGAAGGAAATAGACAGGATGGTTTCACAGTTAAGAGAGAGTACATACAGTTCTTTGATGACAAGCCCCAGGTTTTAACTCCAGAGATAAGGAGGTGAGATCATGAAAAAGAGAAGAGGAAATCTAGCAGATGTGGATAGATATATAGAGAAGATGAAGAGCGACGCTTTGAAGAGATACATGGCCTCTATCCACAACTGAAAAGAAGGAGAGGCGATCAAATTTGTTTTGGCAACTAGGAAATACAGTGCACGCCAAATAGCTGAAGACCCGTTCCATAACTTTCCAAAGGGTCTTCAGTTTTTTATTGCAGACTCTGTGGAAAGTGATGGCCGTTTCTCTGCTACGGCAGATTAGTCTCACTGAGAGCAGGGCTGAAAAACCGTTAGCCGTTACCGGTCCGCCGCTCTCCGAGAAGACCTGGAAGAACGAGATACCATACAGGGCAGTACGGATGACAATGTCAGACGATGCTGCGATTCTTCTGTAGGGGCGAACGGCTGTTCGCCCGAAAAGGAAGCCTTCTCAGAGCCACAAGGCCCGCTTCGCGGGGAACAAAGTATCGGGTGAAAAGAACGGGTTAAGAAGTACGGGTTAATAACACCGGGTGGAAGGAGCGTGTATGGATCCGGGGATGTGGTCTTATCGGCAACGGAGAACAGCTTCTCTGGCTCTTTCCTACCGGTAAGTAGCCTGCAACCCCCTACAACGTTTCTCAAATGCCCAGTTCCCGAAATAAATTCGGGATGATGAAGTAAGGAACTCCGTATGTCTATACCATCTGGCAAGCGTTTGGTTATTCCAAAAATGTCACATCTTGTCATCTGAAGGATAAATCCTCCTTGGTCCTTCGTTGTTTGTTAGAATAAGAGAGGCAGGGGATGCAAGATAAGCCAAGTCCTTCGAAAGATCAAGGACCAGATCCC
This sequence comes from Mesotoga sp. UBA6090, assembly GCF_002435945.1. NCBI lineage: Bacteria > Thermotogati > Thermotogota > Thermotogae > Kosmotogales > Kosmotogaceae > Mesotoga > Mesotoga sp. UBA6090. The sequence continues at coordinate 105,714 of NZ_DIXC01000042.1, read as the reverse complement.
GGATCGACCGGGATGAGTTCCTCGGGAACGCTGGCAACAGCGAATTGGTCAATCGCGTCTGTTTGCTAAATCCTACACTCTATACACTCATCTTAATCCAGTCATCCGAACTTGATTCAGCATCTCTTTACTTACATAAGACAAGTCGAGAGCTTCGCTACAAGAAAAAGAGAAAGAAGAAGCCAGTCTGCTGACGTAGGCCAGTTCCGACTACGTCGGCCAAAGAAGCAGCTTGCAATTGATCGCTGCTAAAACCACGTTGACGATCAACGATCCGCCGCTGATTTTTCAGAGCCGCTTTTGTTCGCCAGACCCTAGACCCAAGACCCGATCATAATTCCGCTGTCATGCTGAACTTGATTCAGCATCTCGGTCCAAAGAACCGCTGTACGCTTAAAAACAAAAACCCGCTGAACGCTGCTGAGAAACCGTCCTTCGTCTATCTTCCCAAATCATGAACCTGTTCTTCGTTCCAGAGCAAAAATCACTTTTTCTTTCTTGGTCAGACCATTAATTCAGAGAGTAGAGAGAACGGGAAAACAAAGAGGGCAAGTAAGGATCTGGGATCTTGAAAAGCCTTGAAGAGCTCTTTTATCCGCTTTCGAGACGGAATTTTAGTCTTTTTGCCAGAGCTTGCAACTGCTCTTTCGAAGGACGTATTCATGGTTTTGGACGAAGGACCAAGGACGGCTCTTCACAGCGCGCAGCGTTTCCTAAGAAGCGGATCTCCAGCGTTAAGCGTCTCTTAGCAAGCGACCTTCGGATTCTTTTGGAGAACCATCAACGGAGAACCAGTTTCTGTTTGCCCCTGCCAGCTATCACGACCTATTCATTTTGCTCTTAGATTGCCCAGATCACTCCTAATAGATGTAATAATTGAGTCATGAAGGGAGATGAAGTGAATGGAACTGGAAAGGGTTCTTGTTGTTGATCCAGTAGATGGGGAATACACTGCAAATATCAGAATATCTGGAAGCAAAATTGAATCAGTTGCAAAGACGGGCGGAGAATTCAGCTCAATAGCTATGCCTGGCTTTGTCGATACACATTCGCATGGTGCAGTTGGAATTAACTGTATGACAATGAATACAGGAGATCTTGAAAGGTGGGAGGAATTCGTTGAGACTCACGGTGTAACTTCTCTAATTCCCACGACAGTCTCCGCCGACTCAAATGAAATGAAGAGAGTGGCTGACCTTGTCTCAAACTATGTGAGTGAAAGACCCAGAACGGCCGTTCGTGGAGTGCACTACGAGGGACCATATATTAACCCTAAGAAGAAAGGGGCTCAGAATCCCTCAGTAATCAGACCAGCAACAATCAAGGAGCTCAGATCAGTGCTTTCCGATATCGTCGTACTGATAACAATGGCTCCAGAGATCGAGGGCTTTCTAGAGGTCCTTCCCGAAATATTCAAGAATGAGATTTTTGTCTCAATTGGACACACAGATGCTACTTATTCTCAAATCAAAGAAGCTTATGAGTCTGGTTGTGGTAGGATGACTCACTTTCCTAACGGTATGAATGTTCTTCACCACAGAGAGATAGGTTGTGTTGGGGCAGGTTTCTTATTACCTATGAAGCTGGAGATGATAGTAGATGGAATTCACACTGCGCCGGAGTTTGTCCAGATGGCCCACAAAATACGTGGCAGTGAAGCAATTATCTTGGTTACTGACTCTCTTGACGCAACCGGTCTCAATGATGGAATCTATGATCTCGGGGGGCTTAAAGTGAAAGTCAAAGGCAATGTGGCAACACTTGAAGATGGAACTCTTGCAGGAAGCACTCTCACTATGGAAAAGGCCGCCAATAACTTTCACAGTTGGACTGGCTGTAGTCTTCAAGAACTGGCTAAAGTGACCTCATATAACGCTCTTCAAAATCTTGGAATACACAACAGAGGCAGATTCAAAGAGGGATTCGTTGCTGATCTTGTACTACTTAACAGAGAACTGGAAGTAGAGGAAACGATTCTGGCAGGACAGTCAGTCTTTAGAGCAAGAGAAGGTTGAGGATAATTCTGAACTTCTTGATAATAAAAGCGCATTAACAGGCTAAAAAGTCCTGCAAGCAGGTTCACAAGGTGAATTAGCATCTGCAAATTTCCAAAGAGAATCTTTGTTGATTCAGAAAGGAGAGCCAAAATACTTCTCGATGTAGAGACATACTTAACTGACTAAGGATAAGGGCTCGGCGGACTTGAGAAGGAACACTTGAACCGGTGTTTGATGAAGTTGACTTAGTCTAGAAGTAACGACTATTTACCGTCTTAAGAGATGATTCCCCACTATGACTGGAGTAAGGAATTTTCAATTCCTAATGCTATGCTGTAGAATGAAGATTGTGAAGGAGGTGCGTCTATGGAACTTCATTCATCAAGAATTGTTTACTCGCTGAACAGGAAGCTAGACTACTTCCTCTCGCTCCCTAGGCAGTACGCCTCAGAAGAAGCCGACTGGCCTCTGATACTTTTTCTTCATGGCGCTGGCGAGAGAGGCGACAATCTGCAACTGCTTAGAAAACATGGAATCCCCAGGATTGTGAGTGAGATGGCTGATTTTCCATTCATTACGATCTCACCACAATGTCCGGAGAATGACTGGTGGCTTAACAGACTTCAAGATCTGAAATTCCTGCTGGATACTGTCGTAAAACAGTATAGAGTCGACACTTCTAAGATGTACCTCACAGGACTTTCAATGGGAGGGTTTGGAACCTGGCACATGGCTGTGGAGTATCCGGATCTCTTTGCGGCAATAGCACCGGTTTGCGGGGGTGGCCTGGGAATCCTGGGCTTCCCGGAGAGAGTGCTAGAAATCAAGGATTTACCTATTTGGGCCTTCCATGGCGGAAAGGACAACATAGTTTCAGTCGAAGAAAGCAGGACACTTATTAGAACACTGAAAGATGCCGGAGGAAAGCCTATGCTCAAGATATATCCTGAAGCCGGTCACGATTCTTGGACAGAAACTTACTCGGATCCCGAACTGTATGAATGGTTTATGAGCAATCGGAAGTCAGGTTGATTTCATTCTTATGGGACTAACCTGAGATCTATTGAAAATCATTCCCGCTGGCTTCAGGTTTCTGCTTCTGAAACCGCTTTGGTTCTTCCTGATTTGTTTACGAGCCTCCATATAGGCCTTCAGGGAGAGAATCCAAATTGCTCCTACCAGAACCCAGAAGGCTATCAATATTACTAAGAGCCATCCAAAACCGCTAAGTCTGTCTCCAGCACCAAAAAAAGCCGCAATTCCGTAAATCGACGCAGGTGTTACTATTGCAAAGAGAACCGATGCTCTTATGAAGTTGTTTCTAATGTGTCCTATTCTGGGCCTTTTGCTTCTCCTAACAGCAAAACCCATAAAATCACCACCTCAAGTTACTGATGTTCTGTGTACAATAATTATACACTTCTTGTCTTGCCTCGCCTTTAATTGCGCACTGATGGGGTTGAACTTTAATGTAACGCATTTATCAGGACCGGAAAGCATTGCATACGAGATAGCAAAAAATGTTTAGCTCGAAAAGAGGCTCTCAAGTTGAAGTTGAACTAAATTCAAGGAGTCGCAATATGATTCGATTCCTCTGTTTTCTTGTGTAACATTTAGATCCAGGAGATCTCTATTGTGTTTGATTAAGAAGATAGAAAGCTCAGATCTGAGAGAGTTCATTGAGTACTGCCGGGTGTTCGGCCCCTAACACGATGATTCATATCTTGCATCTGCTGAGTTTGTCGCAGATGAGGATCAACCTCCTGTAATACTTTCGAGGGAAGACGGAAGTCTCTCGGAGCAGCTTCACTAATACTTGAAGAGCACTAAAGAAAGGCGAGAAGGGGAAGATTCATGATCTTTCATTCTGTAACTTCACATGTGGAAGCCTACAGATCTCTACTAGGAGCCATGAAAGATATGATATCCGAAATCGATGAGGTCTATCTCTTCGTCTCACCTGAGCAACCTATTCAAAGAATCCTTGAGGAAATCGGTTTCTCTTTAGAATGGTACTCTTTTATCTTGAAGAGAAAACGAGAGAAACTCTCTCTAGAAATTCCCTAGGAAATCCATTTCATAGATTTCGATCCTGAGACTGGGACTCACGGGGAAATCTACTGCAATATAATCAACTCGGCTTTCGCTTAAATAGCCGGTCATCTAGATATCGATCAAGAGTGGTTGAGAAGATTTATCTTGAGAAGTAACATCCCGAGCTCGGGTATACAACTTCTGATCAAAGTTAACAAGCCAATTGGTATGTTCTTCTCGCAAATGAGTGAGGATGGACTTCTCGAGATAGGCCCTTTGGCAGTATAACCTAGTTTTCAGAGGCAGGGCTATGGAAGACTCTTGTTAAGAAAGGTATTACTTCTTTCTCTTGACTTGGGCCTCGAAAGTGTCCTTTCAGTAAACTCAAAAAACGAAAAGGCCCTTTCTCTCTATATTGAAGAGGGATTTGAGAAAGCGCAGACAAAGGTATTCTATGAATTTGCTCTCTAAGTTACTTCAGATTGCTGATGAATTCAAGGACCTCTTCTGCGTGACCTTTCGCCTTGACACCTCTGTACTCTTTGATTAGAATTCCCTTCTCATCAATAATGAATGTGGATCTCTCAGTTCCCAAGTATTCACGGCCATACATCTTTTTCGGCTTAATTACATCGAACATCTGATGAATCTCTCCGTTCTTATCGCTCAGTATAGAAAAGTTCAGATCAAGCTTAAGTGAGAAGCCTGCATGCGATTTCTGAGTATCTTTGCTAACTCCAATGATAACTGTGTTCTTATCTGCAAACTCGTCCTTCAGATCCCTAAAACCTTCTGCCTCAAGAGTGCACCCGGAGGTATTATCCTTGGGATAGAAATACAGCACGACTCGTTTGCCGGAAAACTTTGATAAAGACACTTCTTTCCCATTTTGGTCGAGCAACGAGAAATCCGGAACAGTCTTGTTTAAAGCGACTTCAGCCATCATTGCACCCCCTGAACTAAGAGATTATTGATCAACCCTTCGCACGATCGACCACAAAAAACCATCACCATAACTCAGATTATATGGCAAAGAGTTCATGTTTCTTAGTTTATAATTCTCCTTCATTTCCTACTCCGAATTGATGGTTGAACTGTTATGGTTTTTATGGTCCGGTTTCTGGGTACGGGAAAGGATAATAAATCAAATTTGACATTGGAAATTCTGTGAAGCTTACAATAAGGATTGTACAGAACTGTTCGAAAGGAAAAAAGATACATCAGGTCATTTTGGCATAGATTTGCTCCACACTATTCAATGGAGAAAATTCCACCCCTTATATCTCAAAAGAATAGCGGCCTCGAAGAAGAGGCCGCCTTTTTTCTAAATCTCTCCTGCTGCTATAATCGACTTGAGTCAGATTAGAATGGGCATGGGAGGGGTAGACATGGAGTTTCTGGCAGCACAGCTTCCGGAAAGGATTAGCTATTTCGAATCAACTGGAGACTACAAGGGCGCTTTAGAGGAGATTGAGCATCAACTCGGAGACTATCTTCCCTCATTAGTGGAAAAAAGACTCTTGTGGGAGAAAGAGAGAATTCTCAGGCTTAAAGACAATTACCCGTACACATCAGAGAAGGCTTTTGATGTTCTCTCAGACATTTTCGTAGACTTCTCAAGAGAGGAGTTTGATTCCCTGAGTGATGAGAAGAAGCTTGACTCAATTGTCTTCGATGGTGAAGAACGTTTCGAAAGAAGATTCGACAAAAACCTTCTCTTTGTAATGCACGAATACGAAAACAGATTGAAAAAGAAAGATACTGACAGGGAAGAAACCAGAGCCTCTCTTCACAGAGAGATAGACAGGCTAATAAGCGACAGACGACCCGCTAAGTATAAAATCAATGCAAGGTCGTCGATCGCAGTCCGAAGCTCTGAGGATAGTTCCTTTCGCTGCTGGCTTCCGGTGTCCAGAATTGGTGATCAAGTATCTTCAACCAAAATTATCAGGACAAGCCACAGCTGTTTCTTGTCTCCAGATGCCTATCCCCAAAGAACCGTGTATATGGAAGCAGATTCAAAGCATGACACATTGTTCAGTGTCAATTTCGAATATGAGATTTCAGAAATCTCATCTTCAATTAATCCCTATGAATGTACCGAACCCGACCGCAAGAGATTTCAAAGCTATTTAGGCGAAAAGGCTCCACATATTGTCTTTTCGCCCCTAATGAAAGCTCTGGCAAAGGAGATTGCCGGGGGTGAAACTAATGCCTATTTCATAGCAAAGAGTTTCTACAACTGGATATGCGAAAACGTCAAGTATACTTTCATGAGCGAATATGCGCTTTATCCAAACCTCTCTGAATTCGCCGCCATTAACCTTAGAGGAGACTGTGGAGTGAAAGCCCTCTTATTCATAACGCTTTGCAGAATTAAGGGCATTCCGGCAAGATGGCAGTCTGGATGGTTTGCAGCTCCCAAGGGGGCAAGTCCTCACGATTGGGCCCTGATCTGGCTAGAGCCCTTTGGCTGGATACCTGTGGACTGCTCATTTGGGGGCTCCAGGAAAGACATTCCGGCCTACAAGGAGTTCTATTTTGGCAACCTAGACGCATTCAGAATGATTTCGAATTCTGCTTTCATGTCGCCGCTGATACCAGCGAAGAAATTCTACAGATCCGATCCATTTGACAATCAGGTCGGAGAGATCGAAATGGATTCCAGAGCAATGAGATCGTACGAGAGAGATTACTCTCTTGAGATACTCTCCTTTGAGAGAGTATTCTAGCTGATCCAGTGACTAATTGGCTGTACACAATGACACTTGTAACTTCAGTATTTGTGAGTGATCAACTTTCGTACTATCGGAATAAGTAGATCTCGAATCTTCCCGGATGATTTCGAACCTTAGAAGAACTGTCCTGTAGCGCCATTTAGAAGGAAAAGCATCCTTTATTTTTTGCTGAGCACTGCTGTTACTTCACTTCAGTGCAGTTTCTAGTATCTTCAAAAGATCAAAAAAGCCCATCTAACTGATAGGCTAATTTATATTGATTCCAATTAGGGGGCCTTTGATGAAAAAGTCGGTTATCTTCTTCTCATGATAATAATCTTTGCGGCTTCGACGTTCGCTCTCATCCCAACATTTCTACCGTCTGACGACTTTGTGAATGGTGCATCCTTGTAAGAGACATAGATTTGTCTCAGGTCTTCTACTACATTCTCTCAGAAGGGGAAAGAATTGTGATCACGTTTGAGGGCTCAATCGGGATGCAACTTCATATGCTTTTCGGAGTTCCGAAGGAAATTAAGGGCATGGAAAGTACTAAGGGTTTTCGACCTGAGCTTACTGTATATGATCCCGACGGAAATGTGAACGAAAGCTTCATGCTGGAGAGCATCGAACCCGAGATAATGTACGAGTTTTTTGGAGACACTTACTCATATCTCTACGCCAGACATGACTCGGCCCTCACAAAAGATGGCTTGTATTCCATTGAGATTGAGGCAAAAGATCCAGGAAGAGTCTGGATAACTTTCGGCAAGAAAGAGAAATTCACTGCTTCTCAAATAGCTTCTATTCCAAAATGGATTAGGTAAATTAGTGAATTTCAATATTTGACTGGACTCGCTAAATGGGAAATTTATGAACTTGGTATCGCAGACATTCTAAGTGCGGCCCTGATAGTCTTGATCTTTCTCTGAGTAAGCAAGAAGCACAAGCTCGACTCTGACTAAGAAAAAAGACATCCATTTCGGATGTCTTAATATACATTATATCACGGATATTTGTTAAAGTCAATTGCCTTGCACATTACCATGAAGTAAACTGCCTTTTCAAGGGACCAAGTCAAGCATTACGGCTGGAAAATACTTTCTGGTTCAAACACAACGCTCTCAACCATTTCAAACTGGAGAGCAGTTTTTTCTATCTGAGCTCGCAAGAGATTGACTCTGCATGATCCACCCGAAGTAAATCCCGATGGGTCGGAGAATTTCAGAAAAAGAACCCCGCCTTCAAGTCTCGCCCCGAGAAACTGAAGTTCCCTCCCGGGAAATTCTGTTCTGAATCCTAGATCTTCCTCGGCCTTTGTCAACTCTCCTCTTATTAGCAACCGTATAACATCGTTAATGGGCGACTGGGAATTAGGGATCGTTCGCCCAACAGGTATTACAGCTTCAGTATCGCATAGGACTTCGCCATTCATAAGTCTGTCGAGAAGCTCGTTGTAGTAATAGAGATTTACTCCCATCGTTCGCTGAACACCCGTAACTGCACTAAGTTCCAGCTCAAGTGCAGCTTGATGCCTTTCAAGGTTGGCTATTCTTGTTTCAAGACTCTTCACCTTCCCAGACTGAAAAAAGCAAAAAACAAGAAGAAAAACCGAAAGTCCAAAAAAGGCAACAATGGCTACTCTAATAGTTGGGAAAGATTGCTGCTTTTTAACCCTCAACGAATCTCACCTCTCAATCGATATCCAACCAATTATACATTCTTCCTCCAAGACTCGGCTAAAATACATATATGAGGAGGTCACGTATGAAAATTGGGTATCCTTGCATAAACACGACTCTTGACTGCAGCTCGGCAAGAACCTTCAGATTAGCATCCTACAGCGAAAGAAGACTGATCGAAACCGTTGCGGCTAATCTTGCATGTCTTGAGAAAATAATCGATTACAACAAAACAAAAAAGTATTCTCTTCTTCAGGATTACCTCGGATTTGGTTCCATTGGCTTCCCACCCAATCTGCAAGACAGATTGGGCAGAATTCTTCAGGAGTGACTTTGAAAATATCGGGAAGAAGATAAGAGGATACAACATGAGAGTGTCGATGCATCCTGATCAGTTCGTCTTGCTCAATTCCCCTAAGCGGGAGGTTGTAGATAACAGCATCGTAGAGCTTGAGTATCATGCCAAGGTCTTAAACCTTATGAATCTGGACAGAAGTGCGAAAATCCAGATTCATGTAGGGGGAGTGTACGGAGAGAAAAAGGTGGCTGTCAGCAGATTCATTGATGAGTACAGAGTACTGTCCAGCAACATAAGGGTTAGGCTGGTAATAGAGAATGATGAGAGACTTTACTCACTTTCAGACCGCCTGTCAATTCATTATGTGACAAACATCCCAGTACTTCTTGATGTCTTCCATCATTCGATTCTTGATGGGGGAATAACTTTCTCTGATTCCATTGACTTGTCCCGGTCAACATGGACTGAAGAAGACAGCATCCCGATTGTTGACTACAGCACTCAAGAAAAAGAGGGGCGAAAAGGGAGGCATGCCCAGACTATCGATCTGGACCATTTCAACTCTTTCTTGATGAAGAGTCGTCCTTATGATTTCGACATAATGCTCGAAATAAAGGATAAGGAGAAATCTGCCGAGGCTGCTATTAGTGTCGCCAATCAAGATAATAGATTCATTGTGAACTGATCTTGAAAAACTGGTCCAAAACAGCCTCAGAAAGCTGCTAAGCTTCTAACATAGCACCTTGTGTGCTAGAATCTCCATGAGGTGAGGAGTTTGACAAAACTTAGCGAACTATCCAGCTTCAGAAGAAACCTAATGCTCCTGATTCTTGATTCGGCGATAGTATATTTTGCATACGTATTAGGTATGTACTTCAGATACGGTATCTTCACTCTGGATGAGCCTCAGTTTTTCGTTAACGGAATATATTTCAGCATTTTTATTGTCGCTTCTCTTATTCTAAATGGAGTATACAGAATCGCCTGGAGTTACAGTTACTTCAGAGATTATTTCATTATACTTAGGGCAGTTGCAGTTGGTTATGCGGTCGGATTTACTGCGGGAAGACTTCTAAATCTGTTCAACGTGAAGTTTCTTACAGTGCCCTTCACAGTATCTACTATGGCAGCTATCATCTCGGTATTTCTCATAATATGGTCAAGAATTGTCTGGCTGAGTATCCTGAGTAGGAACCATCAGATTGTCTCTTCCGCAGAGAGAGTCTTAATAGTGGGAGCCGGTGACGCCGGAACTTCTATAGCCGAGGAATTGTCCCGTCATCCTGAACATGGATTTGTTGTTGGTTTCATAGATGACTCGCCTCGAAAGCTTCGAAAGAGAATTCGCGGAATTCCCGTACTCGGCAATACAAATGAAATCATGGATTTGGTTGACAAGATGGGAGTCGGAAAGATAATTATCGCGATCCCCTCTGCCGATGCCGCCACTCTGAGGAGAATCTTTTCGAGAATTGATGTGGAAAAAGTGAAAGTCCAGACTCTACCAAGCATAACAGAGATAATGGACGGCAAGGCCAAACTGGGATATTTGAGAGAGATAAACATTGAAGACCTCCTTGGAAGGGAGACCGTTCAAATAGATTTGGGTTCACTCAAGGACTACATAGTTGGAAGAACCGTGCTAATAACCGGCGCCGGAGGAAGCATTGGGAGCGAATTGTGTCGTCAGATAGCTCCTCTCGAACCCAGGAGACTCCTGCTAGCTGGAAAGGGAGAAAACAGCATCTATGAGATAAGGCGAGAGATAGGCTCATTGTTCCCTGATCTCGACCTATGTCAACTGATCTGTGATGTCGCCGATTCATCAAGAATGAGGTATATCTTTGAGACGATGAAACCCGAAGTTGTCTTCCACGCCGCCGCTCACAAACATGTACCTCTGATGGAGGAAAATCCGACCGAGGCATTCCGGGTGAATTCACTTGGCACTTACAACATTGCAGGTTTGGCGAGCGAATTCGGCGTTAAAACTATGGTCGTTATCTCAACTGATAAGGCAGTGAAGCCAAGTTCGGTTATGGGAGTTTCGAAAAGAATCGCCGAAGAGTTCGTTAGATCGATTTCATCAAGGAGCAAAACGAAATTCGGTATAGTGAGATTCGGAAATGTTTTGGGGAGCCGTGGGAGCGTGATTCCTCTTTTCAAGAAACAAATTCAGTCGGGCGGTCCTGTTACAGTGACTGATCCCAGAATGACTAGATACTTTATGACTATCCCAGAAGCTGTATCGCTTGTGCTTCAGGCAGGAGCTTACTCCGGAGGAGGAGATGTTTTCGTGCTAGATATGGGAGAACCCGTCAAGATCTCTTCTCTTGCAAACGAGATGATCACACTGGCAGGATACGTGCCCCAGCAAGAAATAGAAATAAAGTACACAGGAGTTCGACCAGGCGAGAAATTATTCGAGGAACTTGTCCTTTCAAACGAAGAATTTATTCAGACGAAGCATCCAAAGATTTTCCGCCTCAAGACAAAGGAAGCAATGGATGAAAAGACCTTACTTTCGATAGCCAGTCGCCTTAGGGTAGCCGTTGATAACAACGATTTTGAAGAGCTGAACAAAATAACGGCCGAAATAGTTGACGATGCCACAGTTAAAATAAGTGCCGGGTGTGATTTTCGATGAGATGGTATGTTGAATTCGGCAGGGACTTTCCCTTTATTTCTGCAATGATTCAGTTCTCGATTCTCGGCACTCTAGGCGATTGTGTCAGTGTAAAGATTGCAGGTTCTAAGGCAAACTTCTCTTTTTCCCTAATGGTTTTGAAGGCACTAGAATGGGCTTTCCTGGCGATCTTCATAAAAATTGCGTTCATCGGTTACGAAGGATTCGTATCTTCTTTAGTGATAAACAGAATCCTGCCACGAGTCTTTTTAGAAAACGTACTCCTAAATGCAATCACTCGTTCTCTATCAATGAATCTTCAATTTGGAGTTTTCTTAGTCATTTTCCATAGGTTGCTTGATAATCTTGTTCTTCAGATCAGGAATTGGAAGAACCTTGACAAGGCTCTGTTGTCTTTGGTGTGGTTCTGGATACCGGCCCACACACTTACATTCGTATTGCCGAAGGACTTTCAGGTTGGTTTGGCTGCGCTGTGGTCATTTATGCTAGGTCTTCTACTCTCTCTCTTTTCTAAATCTCCCCAGGAGGTGAAGTAATGTTCATTCCCCTTTCCAAACCCGACGTGACTGAAAAGGAAATCACCGCTGTTACCGATCTCATGAGTAGTGGAATCTTATCTATCGGCCCTAAAGTTGCAGAGTTTGAAGAAAGATTCGCAGAATATATCGGGGTCGAACATGCGGTTGCAGTTAACAGCGGGACCAGCGCCCTTCATCTCATTGTTCGATCTCTCAACTTGAAACAGGGCCAGACGGTAATCACAAGTTCATTCACTTTTGTGTCTTCAGCCAATGTTGCAATATACGAAGGTGCCGTTCCTGTTTTCGCAGATATTGACGAGGCAACATACAACATCTCTCCAGAGACGTTGGAAGACGCTCTAGGTTATTACTCGAAAAACGGTCTGAATACAGGTCAAATCAAGTTAAGACCCTTCATTCCTGATGTTTTCATGGCTGTCGATATTTTTGGTCACCCCCTTGAATGGGACGGGATAGAAGGTGTCTGTAATAGACATGGCGTAAAAATCGTAGAGGATTCTTGTGAGGCGCTGGGAAGCTCCTTTATGGGGCGGAGAACCGGTACTTTCGGTCTCGCAGGTGCATTTGCATTCTATCCAAACAAGCAAATCACAACTGGAGAAGGCGGAATAATTGTTACTGACGACAGCAAAATTGCCGAATTATCGAAAAGCATGAGAAATCAGGGAAGAGGCGCATCAGAGAATTGGCTTGAACATGTGAGGTTGGGCTACAATTATCGGATGGACGAGATGTCGGCAGCACTGGGTATAGAGCAGCTGAAAAGGATTGATGAAATTCTGGCAAAGCGGCAGAGAGTGGCCGACAGATACGAGAAATTGCTTTCAAAGATTGATGGAGTAGAGACTCCCTTTGTGGCAGATTATGCTACAAGTATCGGCTGGTTCGTATATGTCATAAGGCTTGATGAAAAGATAGAGAGAGATAACTTCATGAGACACCTTATTGACAATGGCGTTCAGTGCAGAGACTATTTCAGACCTATCCATCTTCAACCCTTTTATATGACAAAGTTCGGATTCAAGAATGGCATGTTTCCTGTAACTGAAGAGCTTGCAAGAAGAACGGTTGCTATCCCTTTCTTCAATAATCTGTCTGAAGAAGAACAGCAGTTCGTTGCTCACACTATTGAAAAGGCTTTGGAGTACAACTGATGATGGCTTTTGTCTACGCTTTAGTTCTTTCAGCCGTACTATGTTTCCTTTTTCGGAGGGTTGGCTTAGAACTAGATCTAGTAGACAGGCCTTCGGGTACTCTAAAGCCCCACGAAAAACCGATTAGCTATGTGGGTGGAACTGCGATTCTCCTTGCGCTTGTTCCTTGGCTAATTCAGAGTCCTGAATTCTTCCCCGCAATAATCATCATGTGGGCTCTAGGCTTTGCGGACGACATAAGAAGCATATCACCAAAGATCAGACTGACAGTGGAAGTCCTAGTCGGATTCGCCGTGGCATTCATAATCTACGGTTTTTCGACAGTTGATTCGATAATACTCTCCATCATCTTTGCAGGAACGGTTAACGCCTATAATATGGTGGATGGACTTGACGGCATATGCTCAACTAATATGATTGTTTTTGGAGTGTTCGCTTTCTTCACGGGGTTTGTACCTCTTATGTCTCTTGCAGTTGCTGGCGTTTATGCCGGATACTTGATCTTTAATTTTCCTCCCGCAAGGCTTTTTATGGGGGACCAGGGATCATACATCGCTGGAACATTCGTGGGAACGTTACTCATACAGTCTTGGGGAAGTCAGAACTTCGTTCGAATTGCCGCTATTTGCTGGCCCGTAGTTCTTGACCTATTTGTGGGCTTCTTGAGAAGATCTATTGCAAAGAAATCACCTTTCGCAGGCGATAGGGACCATTACTACGACAAGATATTCAAACTCTCAGGAAATAGAAAGAAAGTCACGCTCCTTATTTCAACAGGCATTGCGCTCTCTTACGCATTTGTGGGGGCCTTTATTCCAGTAATATTCATCCCCCCTGTTCTTTTGGCGGCTTCGCTAGTTCAGATTTTTTCCCTAGGATCACTTCATTCTACTACTTGAACCATCTTATCTTGAATAGTACAAAACCAACCAGGAAGGCAGCAAGTCCCGACAAACCCATAGACCAGTAGAAAATCGTACTGCTCTCCATAAAGGGGAGTTTAACATTCATTCCATAGATCGACGCTACCAGCGTCGGAATCTGAAGAGAGAGCGTCACTATCGTTAATATCTTCATAACTACGTTGAGATTATTGGAGATCACAGAAGCAAAGGCATCCATCATTCCTGTCAAAATGTCGCTATAAATGTTCGCCATCTCTATAGCCTGTCTATTCTCGATAGAGATGTCTTCAAATAGCTCTTCATCTTCTTCATAGAGCGTCAGTATGTTTGCTCTCTTGAGCTTCTCAAACATTAGCTCGTTTGATCTAAGAGATGTCGTGAAGAAAACTAAAGATTTTTCGAGATTCAACATCGCCACAAGTTCTTGATTCCTGGTAGATCTGTGTAGTTCGGACTCGATCTCATTTGACAGTCTCCTGATTTCCTTGAGATACCTCAGGTAATAAACAGTTGCTCTGTCAAAAATTCTAAGAAGAAAGCGGTTTCGTTTCTTTGTGGAAATATCCTTAACCCGTCCTTCGACTATGTCCGATACAATTGCGTTTTCCGAACCGCTTATCGTGACAAAATAACCGGATTTCATTGCAATTCCGAGAGTCGTCGTTTTGTATGGAACGGTTTCGTCTGCAGTATCTAAATATGGCAGTTTGGTAATCACGTAGATTAAATCCTCATCCTGCTCGAATCTTGCCCTTTCTTCCTGATCTAAAGCATCGTACACAAAATCCTCGTCGATTTCTAAACTCTTAAGAAAAGCGATGTCTCCACTATCTGGCGATACAACATTGATCCAGCAGCCTTCTACTGGTGAATCTATTGTATTCATTCTTCCATTCTCGGAAATCAAAATCTCGCGCACATCGGTCCCCCCTTTTTAAGTACTTCATCTTTCTTTTGTCACTTAGAAGGAGGTCTCAACGGGCGAATCAAATCAAAGTGGCGGTTCACTCTCACTACTGTATAATTCCATATCACTCACCTCCGCTCTGAGATTATATCATAACGCAGTTGAACACCGTTATTTTGACCGCTAAAAGCTATTCCAACACTTCTCATGTATCTTGTCATCCATCAATGGACGAGATTTCAAAAACCCCCTCAATAAGAATCAAGATTCTTTTTCCGTTATAATCATTATGTGTCCATTTATTCGCAGATCCAACGACACCATAAAGGAGATGAGCGCGTTGAAAAAATACATGCTTCTTCTGTTTCTTCTGATAATTGGTCAGGTTTTTTCAGTCTATTTGAACGATATTTCGCGCGATGGAGTTACCGTAAGCTGGTTCACCGAAGAACCCTCCACTTCTTATTTAATAGTCTACGATGGCTCCAATGAATCTATTCATTCAGATGAGGAAGTGACTCTTCACAGATTCCGGGTATCTGGACTCCTTCCTGGAATGGGCTATGCTTACACTGTTAAGAGTGAAAAGGATGGAGAAGTCATTTACAAAGGCAACGGGATACTGACAACCGCACCTAACAGAAACACACCATTCAGTTTTGCTGCTTACGGGGATAGCAGAAACAACTATGTCGTTCACTCTGAGATAGTCAATGGAATAGCTAGTGAAAACGTTCCTCTAGTAATCCACACGGGTGATATCGTCTCGACCGACGATGCTATTGAAGAATGGATAAACTTTTTCGAAGTCACCGAAATATTATCTGACAGTGTACTCTACAGTGTTATTGGAAACCACGAGTCTGAAGCCATAAACTATTTGAAATTCTTTGCTTTCCCAGGAAATGAAAGATATTATAGCCTATGGTACGGTGATATCTTCTTCATATTTTTGAACACAAATGAAGCCTTCGATAAGTATTCACAGCAATACGTTTGGCTTCTAACACAGCTGGAGGAGGCGGAAGAAGAAGATCCTGCACATATAGTAGTTTGCTTACACCACCCTCCGTACAGTTACGGCTCTCATGGAGACCATCTGTATCTAAAGGAATACCTGGTTCCTGTCTTCGAAGACTACAACGTCGATCTTGTTCTTAGCGGCCATGATCATGGCTATCAGAGAATTGAGAGAAACGGCGTAACCTATGTTATTACGGCTGGCGGCGGTGCTCCGCTTTACGATATCACCCGGGGCGAGAGTCTAGTCGCTTCCGCAAAAGCCTTTCACTATATGTTGTTCAACTATACTCTAGAAGGTCTGTACGGCTATTCAAAAACCCCGGAGGGCCTTATTCTGGACAGTTTCTATATTCCAAAACATAATTAACTGATCTTTATAGCAGTTCATCGAATTTAAAATACTTGATCTTCGGGAAATATTCATTTTCATCCTATAGAATCCTCTCTCAATAAGGATTTTATGTGCTCATCATTTACTGAATACTTCAGCATTTTCATGCCGGCCTTCACCAGTCGTCTGTAATCTTCTTCTGATCAGAATGCCAAAAAGCTGAACTTTTAGCAAACTCAAATAATCTGCCAATAACACCCTCCATGTATAAACTAATCGTGGAAATAAATTCAGGAGGTGTGTGTATGAAGAATTTTGGTGTACTTATCGTAATCCTGTTACTGGCTGGCACTATGTTAGGTTCTACACTGGTCATTAAAGGCTCCAACACTGTCTATCCAGTTGCGCAGCTCTGGGCAGAAGGTTTCAAGGCAATGAACCCTGATGTTGAGATATCTATCGAAGGCGCCGGGTCTTCGACGGGTATCAAGGCCTTATTCAACGGACAGACCGACATTGCAAATTCCAGTAGATGGATCAAGGCCTCGGAAATTGAACAGATGAACAGTGATGGAAAGTACTTCATACCATATGTTGTCGCCTATGACGGGATAGCGATTATCGTAAACGAGTCCCTCGGGATTAGCAACATAACCATTCAACAGCTTTTTGATATCTACTCGGGAAAGATAACTTCGTGGAATCAGATTGACTCTTCTCTGCCAAAGGCTAGAATTGTTCCTCTGTCAAGAGACAATGCATCTGGTACATTCGAGTACTTCGTCGAACACGTAATGAAGGGTGAGAAATTCGCTCCTCAGGTTCAACAGCTGGCGTCAACAAGAGCCGAAGTTGAGCAGGTTATGCAGAATCAGTATGCTATCGGCTACATTGGAATGGGATACATCACGGAAGAGGTTAAGGCCCTGACAGTTGAAGGCGTTGAACCCACTGTAGCAAACGTGAATGCAGGATCATACCCGATATCGAGACCATTGTTCATGTTCGTCGATGCAACCAATGGACTCCCCACAGGAGTTATTGGTGAATTCCTGAGATATGCACTATCACCGGAAGGGCAGGCAGCTGTTCTAAGTGTGGGTTATGTAAACGCTTACGGAACGAAATAGATTGGATGAGGCGAGTTGAGAAGAAGGAGACTTGATCTTTCGTCGAGAGTACTGGTAACGACTGCAGCTTTGATTACATCAGCAATTCTTTTCGGAATATTCTTCTTTCTCATATCAGATGGGGTAAGAGTTTTCGGAAAGATATCATTCGAGGAGTTCTTTTTCAGCGCTCGCTGGTACCCAACTTACGAGGATGCCGAATATGGCATCCTCGCTCTGTTATCAGGCACTCTGGCTGTAACAGGGTTGACCTTAGCAATATCTATCCCGTTGGGATTTGTTTCGGCCACATTTCTTGCCGAGTTCAGCCACAGGAAGGCTCACGACTTTCTAAAACTCATATTTGAACTCATGGCAGGAATTCCATCTGTGGTACTTGGAAGTTTCGGCCTCAAGTATGTCTCAAGGTGGTTAATGGAGTTCTTCCCGATGAAAGTGTGGACGGGACTGAATATTTTCAACGCTTCTCTGATGCTCTCTATACTTGCTATGCCATATTTCGTAACTCTTATCGAAGATGCATTGAAAGCTGTTCCTGTGGATCAAAAAGAGGCTTCATTAGCACTGGGAGCTAACACAACTTCAACCGTATTCCGTATTATTGTTCCACAAGCTAGAAGCGGGATCCTAAATGCGATCATACTTGGAACAAATAGAATAATTGGAGAAACAATGGTTGTTCTGATGGTCGCAGGCGGCGCTTCCATGATTCCCCAGTCGATCTTTGATCCAGTTAGACCTCTAACCGCAGCAATCGCCGGTGAAATGGGAGAAGTTGAACTTGGAAGCACTCATTATTACGCTCTCTTCATGATTGGGGTTGTTCTTTTAGGGATTTCCCTGATCTTCACAGTTATAGCAATGCGTCTTAAGAGGGGAATGAGAAGATGCTGATCGACAGAATAACCAAATTGATTTTCGGAATTATATCGTACACACTGGTTGCAGTTATACTAGCTATAATTGGCTTCCTTGTTGTAAATGGACTTGATGACATTAGCCTGGAATTTCTGGTCTCCTTCCCGAAAAATTCGATGACGGAAGGAGGAATCTGGCCTTCAATACTGGGGACGTTTTATTTTCTATCGATAGCACTGCTCTTTTCGGTGCCGGTTGGTATTCTTTCAGCCGTCTATTTGAGTGAGTACAGCAAAGAGAATCGCTTTCAGCGTCTAGTTTTAACTGCTAACAACATTCTTGCAGGAATTCCTTCGGTTGTTTTTGGAATGTTTGGCCTGTCGCTTTTTTCGATCACTTTTGGATTCGGAACCTCAATCATCTCGGGGGGTCTTACTTTAGGAATAATGTCACTTCCCTACATCATTTCAAATACCCATGAAAGCCTGGCTGCAGTTCCGAAATCTTACAGAGAAGCATCGATGGCACTTGGTGCGAATAAGGCTGAGACAACTTTCAGAATCGTTGTTTCAGCCTCCTTCTCGAGGATACTAACTGGAGTCATGATAGCTGTAGGAAGAATAATTGGGGAGACGGCTCCTTTGCTGTTTACAGGGGCCGCATTCTATATTACTAGAAACCCTTCAGGTCTCTTCGAGCCGGCTATGTCATTGCCGACACACATTTTCGTGCTTTCGGCAATCTATCCCGAGAATGTGACTCCGAAGCTTGAGGGAAGTATTTCCGTTCTGCTGATAATCGTCATAACTTTGTTCGTCAGCGTCGCAATCAGAAGGAGAATAGAATCGAAGAAACTGGAGGAGTGAAATGGACGAACCAATTTTCAAAATAGAAAAGCTCAACGTGTATTATGGTGATAAACATGCACTTAAGGACGTGACCTGTGAAATCCCAAAAAAGAAGGTAACAGCGGTTGTGGGCCCTTCCGGTTGCGGAAAATCTACCTTTCTTAGAGTTCTAAACCGCATGAATGATCTGATACCTTCCTACAGACATACGGGATCAGTAAAACTTCTCGGCAACGAGATTCTCGATATGGACCCGGTCATTCTAAGAAAACACGTGGGAATGGTCTTTCAGAAGCCAAACCCATTTCCGAAAACGATCCAGGAAAACGTCACTTACGGGCCAAGAATTCATGGAATCAAGAACCGCAAGACACTTAGGGAGATAACCGAAAAGTCACTAAAGCAGGCAGCCCTATGGGATGAAGTCAAAGATGAGCTGAAGAAAAACGCAACAAATCTATCGGGAGGTCAACAACAAAGACTTTGCATAGCGAGGGCTCTGTCCGTTGAACCGGATGTTCTGCTTCTCGATGAGCCTACGAGTGCTCTTGATCCAATTGCTACACAGAGAATAGAAACGTTAATAGAAGAGCTCTCGGAAAAGTATACTATTATTATAGTAACCCATAATCTACAGCAGGCACTGAGGATCTCGGATTATGTGATGTTCTTCTACGTGGGTGATCTCGTTGAGTTTGACACTACCGAGAAGATAACCTCTAACCCTAGAGATCAAAGAACAAGCGAGTACCTGAGAGGAATCTTCAGTTAACGGGGGTTGGTTGAAATGACACCAGAAAGGCAGAGGCATCTGGAAGCAGGCTTTAACAGATTGAAATCTATGTTGTCAGATATGATGGAGAACGTGAGATCGAGTCTTTTGAAAGCGATAGACTCTCTTGATCGATTAGATGGCGACCTCGCAAGAGTAGTCATTGAAAATGATGAAGTGATTGACAAGCTTCAAAGAGAAATGGATACAGAAATATGCAACTATATCGGACGATTTCAACCCCTTGCCGAGGATTTAAGGTATG
This sequence comes from Mesotoga sp. UBA6090, assembly GCF_002435945.1. NCBI lineage: Bacteria > Thermotogati > Thermotogota > Thermotogae > Kosmotogales > Kosmotogaceae > Mesotoga > Mesotoga sp. UBA6090. The sequence continues at coordinate 85,604 of NZ_DIXC01000042.1, read as the reverse complement.
TTCTTACAATGATGAAGCTGGCAACTGATCTAGAAAGAATCGGCGACCTCGCCGTAAACATTGCTGAAGTCGCAGTCAGGTATGAGAATCAGACTCTCGTCAAACCACTTATACATATTAAGAAGATGACAGCGGTTGTCGAAAAGATGTTGGAAGAGGTAATTGCTGCTTATTACAACAAGGATACGGAAACCGCCAAGAGAGTGTGGAATGAAGACAGTAAGGTTGACGAATACTATCTGTATATCAAGAGAGAAGTGAGAGACAAGTTGATAAGCATGTCTGACTCTGGCGCAATTGGCCAGCTTCTTGACCTGCTGCTAGTGTCAAGATTTCTTGAAAGAGCCGGCGATCATGCGACTAACATTGCAGAAGAGATCTATTACATAGAAAAGGGCGAGAGCCTCAAGGAGGAAATGCGACGTTGAAAGTATTGATTGTTGATGACGATCTCGATATCCTGAATATTGTCAGAACTGCATGTGAGAATGAATCGATGCAGACTTCAACTGCCGCAAATGCAGAAGAGTTATGGTCATCCCTGCGTTCAGAGAAGCCCGACGTGATATTACTTGATATCATGCTGCCTGACGCAAATGGTCTCGATCTCGTGAAGAAGATTCGAACAATCTATTCGAGAATTCCGATAATATTTTTGACCGCAAGAAAGTCCGACCTTGACATGATTCTTGGGCTTGAACTTGGCGCAGATGATTACGTCACAAAACCCTTCAATCCAAGGGCTCTTGTGGCAAGAATCAAGGCTGTCATGAGAAGAACAGAGATATCCGGTACTCTGGAAGATAAACTTACGATAGGTGACGCCGTAGTTAACCTCAAATCGTACACAGTAACTAAGAATGGGAAGTCAGAAGAGCTGACAAGAAGAGAATTTGAATTGTTGAAACTGCTCGCGGAAAACCCCGGAAGAGTCTTCACTCGCGAAGAGTTACTGGACAAGGTTTGGGGAATGGATTTCTTCGGCGATTTCAGAACGGTGGATGTTCATATAAGCAAATTGAGGGAGAAGGTTGGAGAAGATTTTATAAAAACAGTGAGAGGCGTTGGCTACAAGTTTGTTCTTGGAGACCTGAAGTGAACAAATTGTTGCTCGATGAGCTCAGCGAGGGGATTATGATAGTCGATGAGGGCCTTGTGGTATCATACGTAAACTCATCTGCGAAAAAGATGCTGGGCGAAATTGAAGGGCTGGCTCTCCCGGACGCTCTTCATGTTCAAGGTATTTCGAAGATCGTCGATAGTCTCATCTCAGGGCTTCATCATAGTACCGATACTGTTTTCGTAAGAGACGAGATCACTCACTACTTAAGAATAAAGGTCTCTCCTCCATACATCATTGTCAGAAACATCACAAGCGAGAAGCTGTTCGAGAATGCCAAGATGGATTTCGTCAATTCAATCGTTCATGAATTCTCAACACCGCTAGCAGTCATAAACGGCTACGTGCAGCTACTTATGGACAGGAACAGTGAACTGCCCACCGATGTCTCTGAGACAATCTATAGAATATCCAGATCAACAGGAAGACTTTCAAGACTTGTCGAAGAGCTTGGTATACTATCTAACCTCGAACTGCAGAACTACAGAGTAAAAGTCGAAACAGTGAATCTAAGAGAGCTTGTAGATGAAGCCATAGGCGACCTTGAAGCCAAATGGAATCGGAAGAGACTCGAGATCATCACATCTGTATCACCGGATACTTACGCCGCCGTAGATTCGCTTCTTCTCTTCAGAGTGATATCGAACCTGATTTCGAATGCGGTTAAGTACTCAAGTGTTGGCGACACAGTTGAAATCGTCTCTAGGGAAGTCGAATCCAGAATATACATCTCCGTGAAAGACAACGGAATAGGTATTAAAAGTGAAGAACTACCGAGAATCTTCGAAAGATTCTACAGAGGAAGCAATGCAAGAACTTCGGGATCTTCTGGATTAGGGCTGGGACTGTCTCTCGTTAAGCACGCTCTAAATCTAATAAATGGAACGATAGACGTCAGGTCAAGATATATGATGGGAACAACTGTAACCATTACTTTCCCCAAGAACATGTAAGCGTATCATCTTCAAGACTTCAAGATGTCTGATCTTCCACGTACAACCGACTAAGACTGCTCGCAGAAGGTCTCTCGGCAATTTTCTCAAACAAGTGTTGCTTAGACGGATTTTGCACATGCTATAATTTGAAGAAAGTGTTCATTCAAACCAAATTCGAACTCTTTTTCGGAGTTGTTGCTCATGAAATTTGGATCACACAGTATTGCTTTATATAACAACAATGAAGCCTTCAGAATTGCACTTGACTCCATTTTGAGCGAAGGTTTGTCGAATAACGTCAAGATCCTATATTTAGGGACCGAATCGGAATTCACAATTTTGAAGAAAATCCTTCTTGACAGAGAAAGCAGTATCGATGAGTTGCTAGAAGCAAAGTCGCTGCAACTTACCGAAACAACTCAATCGTTCCTAAGACAGGGGACTTTCGATCCAAATGAGTCTATCATGTTCCTTGAAAAGGCAGTGTTGAATGCTCTAAAAGAAGGATTTGAAGGCCTCTGCGTAGCAGGAATAGGCACTCCGATCCTCGAATCGGGAGCAAGCCTTGAAAGGCTTCTTGAGTACGAAGCATCCGTGGATGACCTCGTCGAAGAGTTCCCATTGGTAGCAACCTGTCTATACGATACAGCAAGAATGGACCGAAAGAATGTTCTTGAGATCTCTAGGCTTCATCCATATGTTCTTCGAATGGGGGAGTTTTCAATGAATGACGATTACTACAGCGCTCCTGATAGAGCTATAGAGTTCGATATTGCAAGCCGTCTTGATATCTGCAGGGGGACCGCCGATTCACTGCTGCAGATGTTTAAAATCAAGAGCATCTATGTGGAAGCTCATGAGGATAATGTCTCAAGGCTTGCGGTGTCTATAGCCGATAAAATGGGTCTTGACACCTTTACAAAAGCCTGTATAGAAATGGCCGGAAAGATTCACGATATTGGCATGATTTCCCTGTTTCTTGATATGATTAGCAGGCCCGGCCCTCTCCAAAGTTTTGAGTGGAAGCTTCTTCAAGAGCATCCAAGAACCGGATTCGAACTCACCAAAGGCGTTCCATTTCCAGGCAAAGTTTCAAATGCGATTCTTCAACATCACGAAAGAATGGACGGCTCGGGATATCCCAATGGTTTGACTGGCTCGGAAATAAGTCTTGAAGGATGTATTCTTGCAGTCTCAGAGGTAGTTTCGGCAATGAGCTTTTATAGACCCTACAGAGCCACGCACGGAGTGAAGTTTGCTCTTGATGAAATCGTGAAGAACAGTGGATCTCTTTATCATGCCGACGTGGTAGAGTCTTGTCTCGCCGTTTTCAAAAAGGGGTTTGCTTTTGCGCAGAACTCCACAGATTCCTGAAAAGCAGTCTCTTCGACAGCTCGTACAAGACACCTAGTGCCTGCTGCCCAATTCAGATCTCCTTATGATACCCGAAATTCTTAATCTGCATAAACCGATTCTTCACCTACTGCAAGACGACACTCCCTATAACCTCAGATGTATCTCTTCTTGTCAAGTGTTCTATCCACTTTTTCCAGAGTCTGCATTGTTCCGTTTCGAAGCTTTATCGACTTCTCGAGCAAAAGTTGAATCACAGCAAGCTGGCATACTCTTGGTTGAAGAAGTGGTATTCCAGTCTCATGCCCTCCCTGGGCGACATAGACCGTCTCCGTAGAAACACTGACGATTCTTGATCCGATACCACCTGTAATGGCTACAGTATATGCTCCAGAATCAGAGGCTACTTCGATTGACTTCACCGTATCTCTGATATTTCCGCTAGCAGAAATCCCAAAAACAATGTCGCCTTTGTCCAAAGAAACGGCCGTCATTATTTGTAGATGAGGATCAGTATAGAAAGCTGTCGAAAAGCCCGCCCTCATGAAGAGCGTGGCTCCAAATTCTGCCACTATTCCGCTAGAAGCCACTCCGAAGAATATAAGTCTGCTCGCCTTCACAATTCGACTTGCGATTCTGTCAAGCTGGACTTCGTCTATTAGATGATTCTGCTGATTCAGTGCTTCAATAAGATCTGAAATCAACTTGTTCTTGTCAGCAGAAATCGATGGAGTTTCACTCGAAAGCTCTCTTGCCAGCTGGATTTTGAAAGCCTGGTAGCCGTTGAAACCCAGCTTTTTCGATAACCTGAAAATAGTGGTCTCACTGGTCCCGGCGAGCACCGAAAGCTCGCTAATTGAGTGGTGAATCACATCATCCGGAAAATCGATAATGTACTTCGCGGCCTTCTTCTCAGCCGGATTCAATCCCTTTATCATCGCTTTGAGTTTCTCTGTTATTCTGAACTCTTCTCCCATATCGATATCAACTCATCCTTTGCGTTCACAAACTTCTCAAGGAGTCTGTCGGTTTCCTTTTCGGCATCCTCTTGAGTCATTTCCCCCGTTCTCGAAACAAAACTCGCAACTCTCCCAAAATAAAGAGGAACGAGCAACTCTATTAGTCTCTTCCTAAGTGCAACATTTCTGTATCTTGAAGCAATCCTGTATATGATTCTAACCCATAGATCATCATCAATCATCGCATTGGCTTTTCCAAGAAGGAACAGCTCGTGAGAAATTTCCGATCCAAGGATCTCCTTAATAAATCCCTCTTGCTCTTTAATGCCCTCATAACACTTGAGAATCATATTCCCCAAATCGACTTCTACCGATTCTGGAACTCCAGCTGCCACTTCACCATAGATTGGCGATTCAGAGTAAACTGTCACCGCTCTCCAGAAATCTTCATACCTCTGCATAAGGGAAAACAAAGTGCCAACGACTTCTCTGAACATATTTCCAAGCTGCTTGCCTGGATCCTTCACGTCATGAATTTTCGTACCTAAAGCTGCCTGGTATATACTCCCTCTTGCCTCAATGATTGCAGAAGTGGTCATCCAGATATCGATTCCAAACCTGGAAACGTCGGATTTCCAAGTCTCCTCAGATATGGAGACGTAATAGTCAAGCATTTCTCTGCCTACACCGAAATCTCCTCCAATAGGTTGTCTTATCTTCTTTCCGTAAAGGGCCGTTGTGAGAGGGTAGCATATGCTGTTGGTTATCGTTCCGTCATACTTGTGTCGAATATAGTAAGGGGTAACGTACGCGGCGTTCTTTTCAAAGATCGGACGGGCAAGTCTATCTATCCAAAAAGGTTCTACACTTCTTAAATCCGAGTCGAGAAATACAACAGACTGAGCATCGAGAGTAAGGGCTTTCTCCATTATCGATCTCATTGCGCTTCCCTTTCCGGAGATCCCCCGATATCTGAAAGACAACAGATCCGTTCCATTACTGGAAGCCGAATAGAAAACTTCTTCTGTATTGTCCATCGATCCTCCGTCTGAGTTGATGATACAGCCTCTTAACGATGGGAAAAACTGACCAAGACCTTTTGCTGCCGTCTCGACAACGTATTTGATGGTATTCGAGTTGTTATAACTAGGTATTCCGACCACAATGTCATATGATTTGTGATTCAGTCCCGGCATGTTTCCACCTCCTATTCTTTGACACCTCCAGCAGTGAATCCGCTTGTCAGATACTTCTGCATAAGACTGAAGATAATTATGATTGGGATAGCCGAAACTACTGAAGCCGCCATCAGCCTTCCCCAAACCGCATGAGCCGAACCGGAAAACGCGTTCAACCCGATTGGAAGAGTGAAGAGATCCTTATAGGATTTTAGACCAAGGAAGGCAGATGCAAACAAGTATTCGTTCCATCCAATCATAAAGGCATAGATATAAACTGTGACAATCGCTGGAAGAGAGAGCGGAATAACAATCTTGAAGATCGCCTGCACTCTGGAACACCCATCAATGATTGCGGCTTCCTCAATTGAAAACGGTATTGTTCTGAAGTAATTTCCCAGCATGTAAAGGGAGACTGGAAGTGTCTGAATCACATAGACCATAATCAAATACATTCCAGTCCCCAGAGGCGAGGAAAGGATTCCGAGTTTCACCGCCATCTGATAAAGCGGGACCATTATTACGGTGCCACCGAACAGATACACGAAAAGAACCGATCGCTGGACTGCTCCTCTTCCCTTGAATCTAAGTCTTGAAAAGGCGTAAGCCCCCAGAATCGCAACGAAGAGACTTATCAAGGCGGAAGTTCCCGCAAAAGCCAGAGAGTTTCTCAGATACTTCAAAAAGGGGAATTCGCTTGCCCTTTCTTCTAGAATTTTAGTTTTTTGATCTTCGTAAGATTTTAGCTGAGCCTTTGCGTTTTCGAGACCGGAAATCAGTGATTCCTCTGTAAGCGCGTTTTCAACCTCAGTTCTCAGATCTGTAAATCGCTTCAAATCGTTCGCACTGAATATTGATTTCATATTCTCTTCAATGGTCTTGGCCTCTTCTGTGCCGGGAATTAGGGAGTTCTCAATAAACTCTTCCCTATTTTCGACCTCAAGTCCGCTGAACTCAATCACGAGCTCTACGATCTCTCTGAGTTCTTTCTCCTTAGCCTTCAGCTGAACTTCATGAACATATTGAGTGTATGCTTCGAGAGAGGCTGTTCTTTTCTCCAACTCATCTATTCTCTTCAAAACAGGTTCCAGATTCGCTCGTATTATCTCGTCACCGAAAAACTCCGTTTCACTGCTCTGAATGAGCCCAAATATCTCCAGATAGTTCCTTATTGTGAAATCGGAAAATGTTAGCTTATTTGGATCGTAGTCTGCTTTAAGAGATACATGAACCATGAAATAGAAGGGAATTAGAATAAAGAAACAGATTGTGAGAATTCCAAGAGCAAACATTATTCTTCTGAAAGGTGTCTCTTTCTTTACCATTTCAACACCTTCTTGACATATGCGGTTATCAATCCGAACATGATAACCATGAGAATGGTTGCGATTGCAGCCGCAATGCCATACTCAGGTGAAGTTGTGCCTATTACCCTTTCATAAATGAATATCGGAAGAGTACCGGCCCTTTTGCTTATCAAATATACCTCGTCAAACTTGTAGAAGTTCCAGATTCCCCTCATAAGAGCTACAGCTCCCATAACGAAGAAGATCTCGGGAAGAGTGATATTCGTGAACTTCTGCCATGCCGTTGCTCCATCTATCTCCGCTGCCTCGTAGTAGTCCTCAGGAATTGATTGAAGCCTTGACAGAAGCATCAAGTAGACGAAGGGGAAGTTACGCCAAATGTTGAAGATAGATGCAACGAGGAATGCATTGTTTGAGTTGTTAAGAAGATCAAGTTGAGGGGAAACCCATCCGAGAGTCTGACTAAAAAGCTGCATGAAAGGGCCATAGCTGGGATCAAAGATATACTTCCAGGAGAAAACAATCGAGATCAGAGGGGTAATGTATGGGAGCAAGATGATTGTTCTTACTATTGCTCTTCCCTTGAACTCTTTGTTCAGCATGAGGGCAACTCCAAGGCCTAGCAATATGCTCCCAAAAACCGTTATGAGAGTGAACCCAACTGTTATTAAGAACGACTTCCAGAATGCACCATCTTTGAAGACTCTGATGTAGTTCTCCAGTCCCACAAACGTGGAACTCGTAATGCCGTAGTCGAAAAATGAAATGTATATGTTGTACGCAACGGGATACAGTATTAGTATCATCAAGAGAATCACCGTTGGCGACACCAATTTCCAACCTAGACTGTTTTCTTTCCTCAAAATGGAAGAGGTAACTTGCCGCATGAAATCTACCTCCAAAAAAGGAAGGCCCCGGCTCCGGGGCCTTCTCTGTCAGATGCTTATCTGCCTATCAGCTTTCTTATATCCTCTCTCCAGAAAGTCAGAACTTGATCGGGGGTTGCGTTGTTATCGAACATCATAACGATTCCATTTCCAATTGTGAAGGCTCCGGATATCTTTCCCATCTCCGGGAAGACCTTCCCTTCAACGTAACCGAACTTCTCAATATTCTCCATTCCATAAATGATTGCCTTGATCTTCTCTGCACCGTAGCTCCTGTAAATCCCCTTTGGATCATTGAGGAATTCTTCGCTTTCGGCTATGGAAGACCTTGTTGGAAGCATTCCACCGGGAGCCATATGTATGTACTTTATGTAGTTGTCCGGCTCGAACATGAAGTCGAGGAGCTTAAGGACATCAAGCTTGTTCTGGGAAGACTTGACAACAGCGAGTGACAAGACCTGTCCAAAGGAGGAAGGTCTACTATTTGTCATCATTGGAGCAAATTCGGTATTCTTAACGAGATCAGGATCAAAATCGCTTATGTACTGAGTCTGAATTTCGGCCAGAGCCAGGTCATCCATGACGTAGGTTGAGTAGAACATCATAGGTGTCCTACCCGCAAGATAGAGCTCTCTTGCTTGCTGCCAGTAGGTATGTCCTGGAGCCGAGTATGCACCAAGATCCTTGTAGTACTGAAGCACTTCCTTCATCTCTGGGGAATTTACTATAACATTTCCATCCTTATCAAAAATCCTTGCTCCATTTGACAAAGCGAAAATCGTGAATACCTGTTCCGCATATGCGTCGTTTGTTTTTCCAAGAACAATTCCATACATCCCATTCTGTGGATCATGGAAATGCTTAGCAGCCTCCATGATCGCTTCCCATGTGGTCGGCTCGGCCAGTCCGGCTTCTTCAAACCAATCTTTTCTGTACCAGATACCCTGAACCCATCCATGGTATGGGACTGCAAAGTACTCGTCCCCGGCCGGCGTAATAACGAATCTCGTGGCGCCACTGTAGAAATCCCCTGCATTTCTGATGAATCTTGTCGGAATCGCAGTATCCAGAAGACCATCCGCTCCAAGGCCGAGAATAGTTTCAGCGCCAGCTTCAATTAGGTCTGGAAGCGTATCTGCAGCAGAGGCTGCAGCAAGTTTTGAGAACATCTCATTCTCTTCGATCGCTACTACTTCAACTTCGATTCCAGTTTCAATTGTAAACGACTCGATCAACTGAGCAATAATCTGCTGTCTGGATTCTTCTTCCTGAGTGTGCCAGTAAACAAGTTTTCCAGTCATTGTTACCGAAAGCATCATTACCAGAAATACTACAAAGAATATTTTTTTCATTTGCACCACCTCCGAAGGAAATTTTTTTCACATTAATGATACCAAACTTTTTCTTTCGTTCAAAGAGACTATACACCGCATGAGGATCCATTACTGCCATTCTCGTCAATCTAGCATCGATTAGATAGAAATAACTCTAAGAAACTAGCGCTAAGATTATGGTTTGAACCAAGAGATCTTATGCAGTCAGCAGAGAAAACCGATTATAGAAGTTCACTGAATATATCCTAAGCATAATAAAGCTACAAAAATGGGATCGGCCGATGCCGATCCCATCAGTACTAATTGCTTACAGTCTATCTATTACTCTATAAGCTCTTGTGGCAGAACCACCAGTCGTAGCAACCTTCCTTACCCTTTCTTTCCTCGGCCGTCTTCACGTCTGATACAGGAGGAATCATTACGTGATCTCCAATAATTTTGTTGTTAGGCCAACCTGCAGGAATTGCCACTCCATTCTTATCGGCGAACTGGAATCCCTTAATCATTCTCAAAATTTCGTCCATGTTTTTTCCAAGTTCCTGCGGATAATAAAGAATAGCTCTTATCTTTCCCTTGGGATCAACGATGAACACGGCCCTGACTGTGTTTGTACTCATCGCAGGATGGATTAAACCAAGAGTCATTCCAACTTCTCCCGTTTCGTCTGCAATATAGGGAATTCAGTCTTGACACCTAGCTTTTCTTCTAGCCGTTCTGTCCACTTAATACGGGAAAATACCGGGTCAACACTCAAGCCGATAGGCTCACAATTGAGTTCTCAGAACTTCTTATATCTCTTCTAGAATCCTACAAACAAACTCGGTAGTTCAGACTGGTATGAAATCTCCTGGATGACTAATGAGAACGAACCACTTTCCTTTGTATGCTTCCGGCAGAGTCATGACTCCGTGAGCTGTCTTAACTCCATTTCTGGAAAGTCTGCACCGTCAACGAAATTCTCTTTTCCATAAAGCATCTCCATAATTAGAATCATTATTATGCCAAACAATAATTATACTTTTATCTCTTTGATATGTCTAACAAAAAAGAGGGCCACCGGCCCTCTTTTTATGTCTTTAACAGAGTAGATAAGGCGTTTCTTCACCATCAGGATAGATGTATGAACTAACTACTCTGTAATCGGGGAAACTTGTTTCTAGCGCTCTTGAGATCAATGAAAGGTACTCGTTGATCCGTGGCACTACTTCTTCGAAAGAACAAGACCCTTTGAGAGCCATAATTTGAACTGCGACAGTATCTTCCGTCTCGGCTCTCATATTGAGCGTGTCACCTTGGGCTCCCAGAAGCAACTTTTTTGAGAGCGTCTCAAGTATCATTTTCAAAGCCTCCGTGGATCTACTTTCAGACACAGCATACCTCAAATCGCACACAATGTACATGGCGCTCCCTCCTTCGTCTGGTTTCTTAGATTCTGTTCATAACTAACACAGGAAGGTACCAGATGTAGACCCTGATTTCTGGAAAAGCCGTTTGTGAAAGACCGTTCATAGCTACTATTGCAAAGTGATCAGCCCGTTCGATTAATTATACCTCAAACTATTATTACCTACATTAACCGTGAAGAGATGAGAATGCTTAACCAGCTATAACCTTAGTATAAAATCTAATGAACAGGGGTGATTGAGATGATATATAGAACTCTCAGTAATAGAGGAGCAGAAATCCCTGCAGTTGGACTTGGAACTTGGGAAGTAGGAGGAAGAGATGTCCCCGACAAATCCAGAGACAAGGAACATATCGAAACTATATCAAGAGCAATTGAAATGGGGTACACACACATCGATACGGCTGAGCATTATGGTGGAGGCCATACTGAAGAACTAATCGGAGAAGCAATATCCGTCTTCAGTAGAGAGAAACTATTTATTACATCTAAGGTCTGGCCCAGCCATTTGCAGAGAGCCGCACTCCACAAAGCACTTGACGGTACGCTGCAAAGACTCAGAACTGACTACCTGGATCTCTACTTGATACACTGGCCTAATCCCGATGTCCCCCTTGAAGAAACTCTTTCAGCCATGAGTGACGAAGTTCAGAACGGTAGAGTTAGGTTTATTGGTGTATCTAATTTCGATACGCCTTTATTGAAGAAGGCTGTTGCCGTTTCGCGAGAACCGATCGTAAACAATCAGGTTCTTTTCAACATCGACGACAGACTAGCGATGAATGAACTTCTTCCCTACTGCCAGACTCAGGGAATTACAATGACAGCATATTCTCCACTTAGGAGAAATGCTGTAAAGACCTCAACCGAAAAACTGCTCAAGGAACTTCCCAGTAAATACTCAGCATCCATTCAGCAAATAATGCTTGCATGGCTACTGGGAAAAGATGGAGTAGTAGTAATCCCAAAGGCATCAAAGCTGGAACACCTCAGATCCAATCTCGAAGCAGCAAGCATTGTCCTCGATCAAGAGGATGTGAGAATGCTTGATTCGCTTGAATAAGGAGGCTATTTTGAACGACATCAAAAGTAGTTTTGCCGATGCTCTCGATTCCCAGGATAAGGAAAGAGCTGTAGTCCTGTGCTTGGAGGCACTTGAATCGAGAAGTGTTGAAGTGATTAACTTGTATCTGGATATACTTGCGCCAGCCCTAAAAAACTGGGAGTGTGATTATATAGGTGACAGATTATGCATATGGAAGGAACACATTAGGAGCTCGATTGTCAGAACAGTTTTGGAATGTTGCTTCCCCTATATTGTGAAGAAAAGAAGAGATAATGGATCAATCAATAATGATCAAATGGTGGCAGTACTTTGTCCGCCCGAAGAGTATCATGAGATCGGAGCTAGAATGATCTCGGACATCTTCACTATCGCGGGGTACAATTCAATATTCGTCGGAGCAAATACCCCTCTAGACACCTTCCTTGAGGCTTCGAAAAAACTGAGTCCACAGTATATTGCAATTAGCGTTTCAAACTACTACAACCTAATAAACACTCGAAGGATGATTTCACGAATTAAGGAGGTCGGTGGGAAATCGAGGATTGTCGTGGGTGGAAATGCATTCGAAAACAATCCCGACTACTGGAAGGAAGTTGGTGCGGATATCTTCCTGAAAGATCCGAGAGAGATTCTAGCTCTTGGGAAGCGTGATGCGAAATGAGATTGGCTTTTTCGATTGCGATGCGCTTTTTATCTTCTAGCAAGACACAAACCCTTCTCATAGTGATGGGAATTGCTATAGGTGTTTCCGTTCAGGTATTTATAGGCTCGCTTATCCAGGGGCTTCAAAAAGACCTGGTGGATACGACAATCGGAAGCTCTGCGCAGATAACTGTTTCCTCGTCGGAAAACAACGGAGTGGAAGAATGGCAAGGCATAATTTCTGAAATCGCTTCTCTTGATTTGCCAACTGATCTGACGTCTCTTTCTGCAAGCGCAGATGTTCCTGTCTTCATAAGCAGTGGCGACAGGACTTTAGCTGTTCTGCTCCGAGGTCTGCAGTTCCCCGAATCACACGTTATTTACAAGACGGATAGTCGTCTCATTGATGGTAGCCTTCCTGAAGGCGACGGAGAAATCATTATTGGCAAGGGTCTTAAGGATGAGTTCGATGTGAACCTTGGAGAAGAAATTACAATCTTCACTCCCGATAGAACAGTTGAAACCCTGAAGGTAGTTGGTGTTTTCGATCTGGGTGTTGCGAGCCTTAACAAGAACTGGCTGATCTCAACAATTGGCACCGCTCAATCAGTTGGGAAACTTGGTGATACAGTCACATCGATAGAGATGCAGGTGAGTGAGGTTTTCAGAGCTGATGAGAATGCCTCTGTCATTTCAGAACGTCTTTCTGGGTCTGCTTTGCAGGTCACTGACTGGAAATCTCAGAACGAAGATCTCCTCTCAGGACTGAATGGGCAGAGCGTATCCAGCATAATGATTCAGGTGTTCGTTATCATAGCAGTTTCCCTTGGTATCGCAAGCGTCCTTGCAATAACTGTAGTCCAGAAATCAAGGCAGATCGGAATCCTGAAAGCCATGGGCCTTAAAGATTCGACGACTAGTTTTGTCTTCCTGTTCCAGGGACTCGCTCTCGGTATTGTGGGAGCAGTAGTTGGAATCGCATTCGGAATCTTGCTTATAATAATGTTCTCCACATTTGCTGTAGGGACTGACGGAGAACCGATCATCAGAATCTCTCTGAGTTATGGGTTTGTAATGATGTCTGCGCTCATTGCCATTGGCGCTTCAACTATTGCCGCAATGGTCCCAGCCAGAAGATCCTCTAAACTCAGCCCTGTTGAGGTGATACGAAATGGCTAACATAATCGAACTCAAAGATATTAAAAAGGTTTACGGAACGGTTGTGAAGACAGAAGTCCTTCACGGTGTGGATCTTGAAATCGAAGAGTCGTCGTTTCTTTCGATAGTCGGACAGTCAGGAAGCGGTAAATCTACACTCATGAATATTATGGGCACATTAGATCAACCCACGAGCGGCGAAATAACAATCTCAGGCAAACAGACAAACAAAATGAACAAGAATGAACTCGCAAGCGTTAGAAATGAGACTATCGGGTTTATATTCCAGTTTCACTATCTGCTTCCGGAGTTCACCGCTTTCGAAAATGTGATTCTGCCTTACAGAATCAAGGGCCTGAAAGCCTCGAAGGAAATTATGAAAAGGGCTAAGGAACTAATGGATGTCGTCCAAATAAGCAAGGTTAAGGACAATCTGGCTCCCAACATGTCGGGCGGCCAACAGCAGCGGACCGCAATAGCAAGGGCCCTTATCAACAATCCGAAGATTATCCTTGCAGATGAACCTACGGGCAATCTCGACTCCGATACCTCAGCGAAGGTTTTCAGCCTCATGCGTGATCTCAACAAGAAATACGGAACAACGTTCGTCATAATTACTCACGATAGAAGAATCGCAGAAGAGACAGACAGAATAGTTGAAATCAGAGACGGCGATATTGTGAACGACATAAAGAGATGAGGGTAAACCCTCATCTCTTTCTCGTAATAATCCATACAGAGGTCACTTCGATTTTCTTAAAGGCGATTCTCTTCTTATTCGCAATGTATCTCTTGGCAAGAAGACTCCTTCCCTAACCTTCCGGATATCTTCAACAGACATAAATGCCTTTGGTACACATTCGAGAGCAATTCTCTCGAAGTCTTCCACTTCTTTCCTGTTTATGATACTGTAAACAATGTAGGCCTTTCCTCGAGCACCGGTAGCGTCTATCTTTGTCACTCCAAATCCCGCCTGGCACAGTTTTTCTATAAGTTCAGTCGGATCTCTCGAAATTATCAACCTAACCGAAACGGTCCCGATTGCAAGCCTCTCATCGATGAGCATTCCTATGTAGCTGCCGGCTGCGAAGCCGCCTGCATAAGCAAGTATATAAAGTACGTTGTCAACACTCTGGATAACCTTGCTGGCAACGAGCAACCATAGAATAATCTCAAAGAAACCGATTGCACTTGCCATTTCTTTCTTGCCTCTCGAAACCATTATGATTCTCGTGGTTCCAAGAGAAACGTCGATGATCCTTGCGAAAAAGATTATCAGGGGCATAATTACCCATTTGAACAGATCTCCGCTTAAGAACTCTTCCATAGAAAACCCTCCTACCGAATTCTATATAAAAACTCTTCTCTTAAGCCGATTATAAGATACTTCTTTCTGGATAGCATGATGAAGAGATTACCTTGTTTACTGCGAACAAAACAGATTTCTCCGAATGAAATTGCAGGTGAACGTTCAATATATCATTTCTACTGGATTGAGCATTCGCTACTTCTTTCTCTCAGAAATCTTATCGCGCTCTTCCAATTCGCTGCAAAGAAGCGGGGACTTTGGATTGAAGGAATGATAATTTCTACGAATTACTTTCTCACTAAAGCTCGCATAGCAGTATAGACACCGATTAGGACAGGTGTTATATGCGCCAATGTCGACACTCTCGACACAGCGGCATGCAGCTCTCTGATACCTGTCCTTTGGGCGATCGACCCTTCTACCCGTCAGCCTGTCGATTAGCATCCCATCAATGCAGCTTCCGTGACTAATTCCATATTCCGAAAGATCAACGGTCTCTGAACATGTCTTCAGCTTCATTCCTTCAGCCGATGATACTTCTGAATAATGGCTGGCGATCTTTCTTACCTCATTTTCATTAGGAGCCCTTGCGTCGAGTCTTCGTAGGTTTGATGAGATCTTCTGATAGTAATCAACAAAACTAATCACACACTCTTCAGTGAATCCCTTAAGCAAATGCGCCATCTTTTCGAAGGCCCGTAGATGATTGTCGACACTATATTCTTCATTAATCAGAATAGGATCGTATCTCCAAATCACTCTGTCTTCTCCAATCTTTCCGGAAAGCTTTTTAAAGGTCTCGATAATCTCTCTCTTGTCGCGAAGACCAGGCTCTACACTTCTATTATAGGGTGTAATCGTGAACTGAAAATAATAACAGTAATCGACAAAGTGATTCAGTTTATCTATCATATTTTTGGGATCCTTTGTCCAGAATACGAAGCAGTCTACTGCCTCTGGAGTCAAAATGACTTTGCTCACCTGACGAAGATTGAATGGATTTCTAACAAGAGCAAAGCCACTTTTCAATCGTTCTACAATCCACTCAGAATAAAAAGCAGGGATATCCGTCCTTCTGCTTGCACTGATTATCAATGTCGGCTCCTTTCGTACAATTACCTCATTTGGAACTCCCGGGAAACTACCTTTTTATGCCTGCGGCAAAAATAGCCTTCATATTTGTTCAGCACTTCTATGATATAAGAAAGTAGATTACGATGCCAAAGAAGCAGAAAATCTGAGCGAGAAAATGTGAATGATGCCCTGGAAACAATGAGAGCTTTCTTCGATACAAGAGCAGATTCATACGAATCCCACATGAAGAACAATGTCAAGGAATCTGCTGAATTCTACAGAGAAATGGCAAAGCTAGTTCCAATTAAGAACTGGAATCAGGATCCTTGATCTCGGTTGAGGGACGGGCCTGAAACTTGACGAAGTATTCAAATTGAATTCTACGGCCAGGGTAACTGGTATCGATCTATCCAAGAAGATGCTTGAGATTCTTAGAAGTAAAAACAAAGACAAGAAGGGGAGCCTGAATTTGATTGTCGGTTCCTATTTCGAAGTTGAATTGGCTCCGGAGGTATTCGACGTTGCTATTTCAGTTCAATCGATGCACCACTTTGGATACGAACAGAAGTTATCGCTCTACAGGAAGATCTTCCGCACTTTAGTGGGTAATGGAACATATATAGAAGCAGATTACTTTGTCGATACTGTGACTGAGGAAACTGAACTACGCAAGAGATAAGAGACTCTGAGAATCGAGCGTAACGTGCCTGACGGTTTCTACCACTTTGATCTGCCACTTTCATAGATAATCAGCATAAAGTTCTAGAAGAGGCTGGGTTCAGGCCTGTAAGACACCATGCAAGATACTGAAATACAAGCATTTTCGTTTCACGAAAACCCACATCAGAATGAAGATTGATCGATGGAAAACAACGGAGAGCCAGCGGCTATCCTTCTAGATGTTGAGAAGAAACTATTGTTCACTAGGCTCAGACGATTATATTGATTATCTTGTCCTGAACATATATTATCTTTCTTATTGTCCTGCCCTCAAGCATTTTTGAGAGTTTTTCGTCGGCCAAAATCGCTTCCATTGCCTCTTCTTGAGAAGCGTTCTGAGGAAGCACGACCTTTCCCCTCATCTTGCCAGTAATCTGAACAGGCAATTCAGTCTTCGCCAGAGAAGCGTATTTCTCATAGCCAGAAGGAAAACCATCTTCAAGAATAGTCCTCTTCTTACCGCCTTTCATGCTATATATCTCTTCGCAGATGAAAGGGGCGAAAGGCGACAGTAGCTTCGCCATATCAACGACAAGCTGCCTTTCGATGCATGTTTCCTTCGAAGCCTCATTAACGAACTCCATAATCGAGGCAATTGCAGTGTTCGGCTTTATGTTCTTGATTGAATACTCTACCTGTTCCACGGTCTCGGCCATTTTGATCTTCAAGTCCGTCGAGCTCTTTCCCTCAGGCATAGTCGCAATGTCCCAAACACGATTTAGAAATCTTCTCATCGCGTCCATTCCACTGTCTCGGAAATCACCACCCTCGAGAAATGTTCCCATAAACATCAGGTATGTTCTTAGTGAATCTACTCCATGGCTCTCAAAATACTCATTGGGATTGACAATATTCCCCTTCGATTTCGACATCTTCTCGCCGTCTTTTATAATAAGACCGTGACCTCTAAAAGATGCGAACGGTTCTTCAAAGGGAAGGAAGCCCATATCATGAAGTGCCATTGCCAGAAACCTCGAATACATAAGGTGAAGAGTTGCGTGTTCATTTCCACCGATATACATATCGACAGGACACCATTTGTCAACGAGCTCATCATCAAAGGGTGCACTTTCATTATTCGGCGAAAGATACCTCAGGTAATACCAAGCTGAATCGAGGAAGTTGTCGGAAACATCGGTCTCTCTTCTAGCCGGTCCACCGCAAACAGGACAGGTTGTGTTAACAAACTCGAGATTCTTGGCAAGAGGTGATTTCCCGCTGCCGTCAGGTATATAGTCATCAGTATTTGGCAGCATTACGGGCAGTTCGTCTTCAGGGACATGAACCGTTCCGCACTTCTCACAGTAGACAATAGGAATCGGAGGACCCCAGTAGCGTTGTCTCGAGATACACCAATCATGAAGGTGGTAATTCACCGTACCCTTTATACTCTCGCTCACTTCATCTATCCTCTCGATGAAGTCAACACTGAGCATGTTCGAATACTTTCCGCTGTTGATCATCTTTCCCTTCTCAGTATAGGGCAATTGTGAGGGATCACAGTCGATAACCTGTCTTATCTCCAGTCCATACTTCTTCGCAAAGACATAATCTCTCTCATCGTGCGCCGGGACGGCCATAACAGCACCAGTTCCGTATTCTGCCAGAACGTAATCTCCTATCCAGATTGGAAGCTCCTCACCAGTGAGAGGATGAACGGCGTAAGAACCGGTGAATATTCCATTCTTGGGGCGCGAAATAGATGTTCTCGTGGCAAGATCCATGTTCTTGACTTCTTCTTTAAAGTTTTCAAAGGTCTCCAGTATCGAGGGCGTGATTAGCTTGCTGACCAGACCATATTCAGGAGCAACAACTATGTAAGTTACTCCAAATATCGTATCTGGACGAGTTGTGAATACATCTATCTTCTCATTCATTCCAGATACTTCAAAAGAGATCGTAGCTCCGGAGGATTTGCCTATCCAGGCCCGCTGAAGATTCTTGGTCGTATCCGTCCAGTCAAGCTTCTCCAGGTTAGACAGCAGCTTCTCTGCGTACTCTGTGATTTTGAAGAACCACTGACTCATCTCACGCTTCTCAACTTCGTTGCTACACCTTTCACAGCGACCATCTATAACCTGTTCATCGGCAAGCACCGTTTTGCACGATGGACACCAGTTCACATTTGATGAGCGTTTTTCCGCAAGACCGTTCTTGAACAACTGGATGAATATCCACTGCGTCCACTTGTAGTACTCAGGAGAAGAAGTTATCGCCTCACTGTTCCAGTCGAAAATATTACCAATCATTTTGAGCTGCTCTTCTCTGAAGTACTCTATGCTTTTCGGAGTGAGTTCCGCAGGATGTCTCCCAACTCTCAAGGCATAGTTTTCGCTATGTATACCGAAAGCATCGAAACCGATCGGTTCGAAGACGTCATAGCCCTTCAGTTTCATGAACCTTCCATATACATCCGAACCTATGAAGGAAAACATATTTCCTATGTGAAGCCCGGCTGCGGAGGGATATGGAAACATCATGAGATTGTAGAAAGGCTTCTCCGCTTTCTCAAGATCTATGTTAAACGGCTTCTCCCTTGCATAGTAATCCTGCCATTTCTTTTCAATCACCCTGAAATCGTACATATGCTACCTCCCGAAGCGATGATGAAGCTTAACTAAAGCAATTTAGATGCATTATAACACGGTAATGTTAAGGGAGTCCTGACTTTGAAAATGCAACCGCTGTGCGCAGAACCCCGACTAATCGCTCGGTAAAAAGTCAGGAGAATCGTGCTCATTGGCAAGCTGCTTTGAATCTCTCACATACCCATCAACACTATAATTACTTGGGAATAAGCGATCCTAAATGTATAATTGATTCTGAACACGAAATCTCGAAAAAGGGGGTTAAGAGAATGAAGAAAGCATTGTTCGTAACTCTGTTGCTTGTATTCCTGTTCTTTGTCTCTGGCTGCTTCAAGATCAACAATCCGCCAGTAGTATCGTTGACAGGCTCAGTAACAGAAGGAGAGGAAATTGCTCGGATGACGCTTGTCACTTTCGAGTGGGAAGTAACGGACTTCGATGACACAGAAGTTACCGCTGAATTCAAGCTATACAAGGATGGGGCTGAAGTTCTGTCTGTAGTCGATACTGGTGAAGCGGTGTACGCTCTCGACGAACAGGGAAAGTACGTCGCAGAGGTTGTTGCGACCGATTCGATGGGTGCTCAGTCAAAGGAGACGATTTCTTTCAAAGCCACGAATTTCAAGAGAGAACTCTTCCAGTCAGGAGCAGGATTGATGTACTTTGACTACAGCGACTATTTCCAGTACATCGAAGATGAAGAGTTCGGTATCAGGTTCTATAAAACTGCATCGGAAGAGATTGTTCCTGCAGAAGAAGTTACAGTCAGAAAGCGACTAAACCTGCTCGACACCGATGATGATGGCATGTATGACACATGGGAAGAAATACCAAATGACAGACCCGATCTCCAGACATATGTGTATCTTCCAGGTTATTTGATGGCTTATGAGACCATATGGGTGCCTTACGGATTCGAGTATGGCGAGAAATCTATAAGAGCATATTACGCCGGTGTTGAAGGTCCTTACAGTGGATATGTCTTGTTCTACCCGTTTGCTGAAGTCGGATTTGATCTCAACACAGTCTATGCTCGCTGGGTAGAAGCTCACGTTTTTGGAAACCCACTTAATGCTTACGGAGAAGCTTACAAGGCCTTTGCCTTACGGGAGAGGTATGACTCTGATGAAAAACCTGTGATTAGCCTTTCTACTCCCAACAGTGATATTGGACCTGGCGATTCATTTACCGTTAGTGTCTTGACAGAAAATGTCGCGAGTTTTGCCGATCTGTATGATGTCAGATATATTCAACTTTCTCTGTGGAACAGCGAAGGTTTGGTTCTTGAAAGCGTTGAGTTCGGGAATTTCACGGCGGGTTTGAAGGATGTCGGAACATTCAAGAGTAGTGATGAGGCCGTTACTCTTTACAAAGCCTTCCTAAACGGGGCAGATGAAGCCGAAGCGGCCGACGATGTCTTCGCAACTCTAACTTTCTCGGTTCCTGAAGATTTCGAAGGTGAACTCATTGCCGTGGGACTGGCGTACGAACGTTACTGGGATACGTACGGCACTTATCCCGATTTACCAAATCCCGCTTTCAGAGATGTAGACAATGGTTCGGTTGACGGTTTCATAGTTGATCACGAACCGATTGTCTTCTTGGAGTAAAGGGGGGATGACCATGAAGAAAATATTGGTAGTATTACTTTCGGTTTTGTTCTTATACTCGTTTGCAACTGCTAACGTTGCAACTCAGGTAGCATCCATAGAGACGGAAATCAACTCGGCGATATCAAGAATGAATCTCAGCTGGAATGCAGGTCTGGAAGACAGCTTTGTAGCAAAGCTTGAAACCGCAAATATCTCAGATGTCGGTGCGATATTTGAGCGGCTTAATGGTTACATTGACCTTCCAAAGGATGTTTCCGATCGGTTAGTTGAATACCTTAGAATGGCATATATAGAAGAAGTAGAGGACTTTTCCATTCAGGGGATGACCACAACAGACGATCTTATGATGTCGACTTTCGTGCTTCTGGAACCTCGCGTAGTAGCCGAGAGCAGTTTTGTAAGGCTTGAACCCATAAGAGATCAGTTCATTCATGGAAGCTGCTGGTCTTTTGCCACTGTGGGCTCTTTTGAGAGCGCTTTGGCGGTGCAGTCTTTCGGAATGAACGGCAACGTTGATAACACCTTCGATTATTCGGAACGATGGGGAACTTACCACAATATAGACTGGGACATCTACAGTTTTTCCCCTGACAGTTATGTTCAGGATAAGAACAGCCTTGAGGGCGGAAACAGCTACTTTGCAATGTACAATCTCATAAGATATGGAATGATGGAGGAACAGTATGCCCCTTACTCTGAGGTATATCTTGATCCTAGAGAGGAAGTCCCACTACCACCATCCGCTTACAATGCCCCGCTGCTTAAGTCCTCGAGAAGTGTGATGATACCTCCTGCAACGGCAGCAGCTCGCTTAGGATACAGCTACGAGGATTATCTGAATATGATTAAGACGGCCCTTGCAGATTACGGATCTCTAGCTGTCTCTTTCTCAGTTCCGTACAGTTTCAATTTCTATTCCAAGGGAATCTATTCTCCCATAGAGGGAGACTATAGTACGGGCGGACATGCTGTCACTCTGGTGGGCTGGGCAAGTGCCACAGATCTTGACGATGTTATTCTGGCTGGCAAGACAAATCCAGATGCTACTCCTATTCTGGACGAGGAGATTGAAAGCTATACATATGTAGATCCGACTCAATCGGGTTCTCCTGTCTTCACCACGACAACTTTCTGGATAATTAAGAACTCGTGGGCATATGATTGGGGAGATGGGGGCTATTATGTAATTCCAGCTATTAGCGAGGAGCAATATGAGAGTGGACAGATAGGTTTCTGGGAAATTGAGGGACGAGAGATGTATCTGCCGATTTTCGATGATCTTGCACATCACGAAGAAGACAGTCTTGATGTTAACGGTGATGGCATTGTCGACGAGAAGGATTTCGAGGCTTTGGTCGAAAAGATAGGTTCGACAGAAGCTGAGGATATCGCAACATGTGACATTTCTTTTCCCAAGGACGGGAAGATCAACGGCGAAGACGCTGCTGCCTGGGTATTCTTATTCAACAACAGGTAAGATTATTTTGAAATAGCTTAAGAAGAACCCCTTAAGGGGTTCTTCTTTTATGACAATCATGAGGCTGTGGTCTTTCTGGCATAATTGATGAGGAGGTGAGAGCTTTGCAGGAAGAAATAGTACTGGACATCATGATAGAGATTCCGAAGGGAAGTAGAAACAAGTATGAATACGATAAAAAACTAAAGAGAATAAGGTTCGACAGGACTCTGTTTTCTGCGGTCCACTACCCTATGGATTACGGCTTCATTCTCAATACACTTGCAGAAGACGAAGATCCGCTTGATGCAATGGTTTTGCTCTGGGAGCCAACTTTTCCGGGCTGTCTCATAGAGGCAAAGCCAATCGGCGCATTCAAAATGTGGGACGAGAAAGGTTCAGACGAAAAGGTTCTCTGTGTTCCGATTCATGATCCGGTCTGGAATTATTTAGAAAGCCTGGACGATGTCCCTCCTCATCTCCTTAAAGAGATCGAGCATTTCTTCTCCATCTATAAAGACCTTGAAGAAAAGAAGACAGGCGTAGAAGGCTGGGTGGGGAGCGAGGAGACTTTAAGGATAATTGCTGAGTCGAAGCTACGATTTCTCAAAGAAGGTGGAGATTCTTAAGAAAGCTGACAGGACGAAATTCCCAAAAACGTTTATCATTGAACTAGACATCAGAAAGGGGATTTGTTATGTTTGAATATGTGATCTGGGATTTCGGCGGCACTCTTTTCGATACATACCCCGCAGCAGCGGAGGTATTCTTGAGGGTTCTTGAGAAGTATGAGGTAAGAGCTTCAGTCAAAGAAATTCTCGAAAAGCTGAAAGAATCAACATCGAAAGCTGCCAGATATTTCGTGGATAAGTACAAACTACACAATGGATTTCTGGAGGATTTCTACAGTATAGAGAATCATCTTGAACCGGAGAGACAACCTCCTTTTGAAGGGGCAAAGGATATCTGTATCCAGATTAATAAGAACGGAGGAAGTAATTTCCTCTTTAGTCATAGGAGTAATTACTCCATGACTAAGTTGCTTAACTACTACAATATGTTGGATCTCTTCTCCGAAATAGTATCCGCAGACAGTGGTTTCGCCAGAAAGCCCGATCCACAGGCAATTATGTATATTATCGACAAGTATGGACTCGAAAGAGAAAAAGTGATTACGATCGGTGATCGAGAGATCGATATAGAGGCTGGGAAACGAGCCGGAATAGCTACCTGCCTCTTCAACCCAGATTCGGCATCAGCAAGTACAAAGGCTGATTTCGTAGTTACTTCCTTGAAACAGGTGCCTTCTGTTTTGCAGGTCTGCAACAGATACAGTGGTTGTGAAAGCTGATGATTGAGAATCTTATATGGGATTTCGACGGGTCGCTTTTCAATACCTATCCCGCCATGGTAAGACTATTCAGGAAGACTCTGGCGATTCACGGATACGATGCTTCTGAAGATGAGATACTCTCACTGATGAAAGAGACGCTGGGAAAGGCGGTTGATTTCTATTTGGATAGAGGAGTTGATTATGAATTCTACAAAGACTTCAAGAAATCTGAAGAAGAGCTCGCCCCGGCCGAGCAACCTCCTTTTGAAGGTGCTCGCGAGGTATGCTCATTAGTGGTGAGGAATGGGGGTAAGAATTTGATCATAACCCATAGATCGCGAAAGACTGCTTTCAAGCTGCTGAACCACTTTGAAATGACCTCACTGTTCAGCGACATAATCACCAGAGAAAGCGGATTCAAGAGGAAACCAGACCCCGATGCTTTCATCTACGCGATTAGAAATTATAGACTGAACCCCAAATCGACTCTCTCCATCGGTGACAGAGACCTTGACGTTATAGCTGCAAGGGATGCAGGAACAAAGACGTGTTTCTTCTCGCAAAACGGAGCTAGACCATCTATTGATGTAGATTTCATAATAGATGATCTCCCCCAGCTTGAGGAAATAATTCTGAAAGACAGTCATTCCAAATAATTCATAGCGCATTAAGAAAGTGCATACTCAGGAAGATGCGTATGCACTTTCTTCATTTCGAAACGAAACTCTACTGGAGATATACCATTTTCGAATCTGCTTCAGAAGGATCTTTGAAGTAGAATCCCAATCCGTTTTCGACAATGTCCGCATGTTTTGGAGCTGAGACCTTAAATCCGCGATCTGGATTCTTCTTTGTCCACTGCACCATTATCTCCTGTATGACCGAAGAGTGCTGTCCAACTCTTCTGTCAATGGAGAATCCATTCTCATCATAAGGAACGTATAGAAGCCCCTTTTCGCCAGCTTTAAGAACGAATGGATCTATACCATCAATAATCAGCTCAGGAGTTTTTGCAGCCGTAATCTGGTCCAGGTGGACTCCAGGAGATTCCAGCAAGAATGGATAGGCATCAGACCAGTCTCCAATCTCCCTGTGAGAAAGTCCTCTGTAGCCTGTCGGAGAAGACTCAACATGGTTTTCGAATTTCTCCCTTCCCTTTACGTAGAAAGCAGCTCCTACTGCATAAGGCATTGACTTCTCAGGAGCGACTATACAGTTTGTTACTGGATACATTGCCTCTGCCTCATGAAGATCGATAACCACATCAATTCCTTCATTACGGATCATTTCCATTGCAGCAAAGGAGACCTTTTCGGCAAGAAAGCCATCGGGTCTTCCCGGCCAGGATCGATTCGTATTCCTTGCATCTATGTACGACAAAAGCTGTCCATCAGGATAGTGGACATATACATCAGGGTCAGGCCACTGGTCAAGTGCCTGGAACCCTCTGTCACCCATTCTGAATTTCTTTTCTCCCCAGGGTGTCTCAAGGAAGTAATAGAGAGGGAACCCTCCACCAGGCTGTGTCCCCAGAGAACCACTCAGGTTGAAATGCGGAATAATATATACGGTTCCCTTTTCCACTTCAAGATTCTCAATGAAGAAATAAGCTAGCAAGGCGGCAGATGGTTCATTAGCATGGGTTCCGGCGATTATGAGTGTCTTTCCACCTTCTTCTGCTCCTTTAAGCTCAAAGATGTCAGTGTCAGCTATTGTTCCTTCAATTCCATCGAAGTACTTGCTGAGTTTGAAGACATTTGTCACACTTGGTCCGGCAACAACTTCCTCCTTGAAGTACCTCTGAACATACAGAGGTATTCCTCCTGCCAGTACTATAAGTGTGAGTACGCCAGCTATTATCAGTTTTCTCATCATAATACCACTCCTACTTCATTCTCAGTAGTCTGAGAATGAAAGGCAGAAGAGCCAAAGTATAGAGTATCTCGCTCTTGATATCTTTAGTCTTAATGAAGTTCCATATTAGCATGCCTACGACATAAGCTGTCATCACATAATACAGAAACATTATCAAAGTCATGACGACACCCCCTCCTCAACCTACCATCATCAGGAAGTTGAATTTATTTGCAAAGATAACAAGTATCATTGCAACGACAGTTATGGCTACCCAGGGTACCACGCACTCTTTTAAGAACGAGCCATATGAGCCTTTGTACCCGACAGTGCTAACTGTCAAGCGTCCGATAAGTGCAGTTGGAGGCAAGCCGTCCCCAAGAGGCCACAAAAGACTCAATCCTGCCAAAACAATTACAGGGTTAATCCCGTTTGAATTCAACATCCAGATAAGCGGTATTCCTATTACCATAGCGCCACCATATGTAAGGAGACCTTCCGATATCGGTATTATGAAGGGAAGGAGCATCCAGACTATGGCCAGAGGAGCCGTTACAATCCACATAGAAATGAGGCCCTTGACGCCGTTAAAACTCATTACCTGTATCAGCATGCCGACAACTGCAATAGTTGCTATTAGCGGTGTCAATTGCGCCACAGTCTCCTTGCTGACCTTCAGAATATTCACTCTCTTGAAATTCATCAGCCACGCAACCAAAGCACAGATTGCAAAGACAAGAGGCAATCCAAGAACCGGAAATCCGAACGGCCAGATTCTGGGGGCCCCAAGCAAGAATACGAGTACAACAAAAGGAACAGCAACACTCCAACCTGACAGCCCTTTAGGATCAGGAATCTCACTGAGAGCCTTCTCCTTGTCAATGTTCTTTGCACCACGCCCAAAGTATATGACAGAAAACAATCCAAGAATCAATATTGGTACAAGAAGCGGCATTGTAAATCCAACATATGGAATGGCCGTCCCGGCACAGGTCATCATCGCCCAGATGTTAACTGGCGGAGCAGCGGCGCTCAAACCGGCGACAATGAAAATCAACGCAGAAATTCTTACCTTCGAAAGTCCCATTGCGTTTAGGGCTGCAGCGACAGTCCCTCCGACAACCAGAACAGAGATGCTTCCCGCTCCAGTGAGTGCTCCTGGAACCAGTATTACCAGCATAAGAAGTATTAGCATCAGGATTCTTTTGTTATGGAAAGCTCCAATTATCTTCCTGACGATATAATTCGTTCCGCCCGACTCTTTAATAATATTCATGAATATTGTTGCGAATACGAAGATAAGTCCAATGTCGAGGTATGTAACGGATCCTTCCGCAATATGCCTGAAAGTATCGAATCCTGCTCCCCCGGCAATTGCCCCGCCGATTACCGCAACAAACATACAGAGTTCTGTTGAGAATTTCAAGAACTTCCCGACGGCATAAGCTCCGACCATAACCAGACCGGCTATGATCGTTTGCATATATATTGCATCAGCTGACAACGTGATTACCCCCTTTAATTGGGGCCGGAACGGCAGTTCATTCTATCGTACCGGCCACCAAGAAACTACAAACCGAATACCTGTATAAAAGTATCGAGAAGATCAAAAGCAGAATCAATTTCTACTATTGGAACGTTCCTCTCTTCCGCTGCCTTTGTGAACTTCCCGTCGCGGTTTGAATCCTTTGTAACTATGAAAACGTCAGCGTGAGGCGCAACTGTATCGATCATTGTCTCAACTGGACTTCCTGGAAGACCCCTCTGAACCTCTCCTCCAATAGCAATTGCAACAATCTTTATTTCGTTTGCCTTCGCGTATTCTATAAGGTCCTTGAGTCTGTCCACTTCTGTCTCAACAGAAAGACCGGAAGCACCCATGCCTTTCAGGCTGGCACCAAGAACGAGTACCAAGGACTGGAACTTAGTACCTTCGGGATCAGGAGAAAGCGTGGTGACGTGCTTTCCTATTGCTGACTTGGCTCCACCAAGCCCTACTCCGGCCGCAAGCTCATACTTGGAAAGAACATCACAGTAGTCGTACTTCAGGCCAACTTCATCGGCAACATAGTTGACTGTTTCAACCTCTGCGCTCTGACCGGCAGAAGTTATTACGACAGGCAATCCGAGCTGCACCTCGGGTTCGGCAAACACAAAAACACTGACAAGAGAAACTACAATCAGAACTAACAGAAATCTTCTCATGTAAGTAACCTCCTCATTCGAAATCTTCAACACTATATATGAATCAAAAATCGTCTACAAGGTTTGAAATAAAAAAAGAGCAAAACCCGCCCCGCTTTGGGGGCGGGCAACTTGATTACTTGGCTTTGTAGCCGTCGTCACCGAAAATGTGGCCTTCGTCGTATCCTACTGCATCAAGCCACCAGTCGGGGTATCCAGCTGAAGAACCAACGTTCGGTATGTTTATGTATCCGTCTCTGTACTTGGTTATTAGATATTCGTTGAAATCCCATACTTCCGCCATTACTCTGTCAGTGACGTCAGCAACGTAATCAGTAAGGAATTCCTTACACAGTTCTGGATCTGTTTCGTAAAGCTGTGCAGCTGCCGATTCGATTGCTGGCTGTACTGCAAAGAGCTTTCCTTCGATCTTCTTCTGAAGTTCCTGAATCTCCGGATACATGTAGCTCCACTTCAGTTCCGCCCAGTTGCCCATGAAGTTGAATGCCCAAGATGCGACATTATAGTCGAATTCCTGAAGGCTACCACTGTCATAAGCATAAGGGACGTCCGTTATTCCACAGTACATCGGCACAAGAATCGTTTCGTGAGGCGCAGCTGCTCCCCACCATACTACTCCACCGACAGGATCAGGAAGCCAATCTCTTGACTGAGTAACGAAAACGTATTCACATCTGAAGATGGAAAGGGCTCTTTCCCAGCTTCCCTTTATTAGCTTACTGGAACCGGCATAACGATTAGGATTGCCAAATGGGCCGGCCGCGAGACCCTGGGTCAAATCAAACTCGGTGCCTTCGTAGTGGTCTCTGAACAGATCAATGACATCTGCCACAGACAGTTTCTTGTCAGGTACGATAGAGAATGGGTAGTCTTTTGTAAAACTGTCTTCTACCCAGGGAGAAAGTCCAAGAGATGGGGAGACTCTGTCGAGAACTCTCCATGTTCTTCTCAGACTGTAGTAAGGCATAGAGTACTCGCCTGTACTAACAGTTCCCATCCAGTCTATAGGACCTGTGCTGGGATCGTACCAGCCAGCTTCTGTAGCAACATCGATAAGATTCGGCGAGAACATATTGTCAGGACTTTCAGGATCGAGTTCTCTGATCCTGAACATGTTCGATTCTACGAAGACTTCTCCATCGGGAACCTTCTTTGCCGCCCAAAGTGCACTCTTCTTGTCTGGCGATGCACAGATTTCGAAGACCCAGGCTTCGTTGGGGTCTGCTACTGTGAGTGTTTCTCCCCAACCGTAGTAACCGTACTCAACGGCAAGTGCACCCATGAGTTCGATAGCTTCTCGGGCTGTGGTAGTTCTTTCCATTGCCACTCTTGAAAGAGCTGCAACATCGAAAATGCAATCTTCACTTGGCCGAGCATAGACCTTTGCAGAACATGTACATTCACCGATTGCCAGCTGATGTTCATTGATTACGCCGTAAACTGCATCAAAGTAGCCAAATGTGTGCTCGACCTGATCGATGTAACCCAGAGGCTCTGTTGCCGGAAGGTCTGGATCGTTGTAGGTCGGACCCATATCTGCGCCAACATAACGCGGATATGGCTCAATGAACGGGTAAACAGCTCTCTTTGCTCCCGCTTCATAGTCTGCGGGTGGAACATAGACGTACCTGAAATCACAGAGGCCGCAGTCAGCTGAATGGCTCGTCATTACCGAACCGTCAACAGACGCACCCTTAGTAACGATGATCGTGGTACAGGCAAGGCCTATACTGACTATTGCCGCGGCCACAATCAGGACCGATAGGATCTTACGCAATTGAAACCCCTCCCAACTTGATTTTATTGGGGATATACCCCAGATTTAAGGTCTAAAGACCTTATCTTTTCATTGAAATCAGCCAGAGATCTCTAT
Organism: Mesotoga sp. UBA6090; assembly: GCF_002435945.1. Taxonomy (NCBI): domain Bacteria; kingdom Thermotogati; phylum Thermotogota; class Thermotogae; order Kosmotogales; family Kosmotogaceae; genus Mesotoga; species Mesotoga sp. UBA6090. Next base: position 56,235 of record NZ_DIXC01000042.1, on the reverse strand, counting down.
CTGCCTGAGCTGGTTTAACACCAAATTCACTCGAGTTCGTGTGCCCCGTGAAGAAGACATAACCGTCCGCTTTTGCCAGCGATAGGATTAAGTCATCTTTAGCACCGCCAATGGTAGTAGACTCGAGAAGCTTGCCCGACACATCGATCACAATTACCCAACCGTCAGTCTTCCCGTGATTACTCTTGACATCGTAATTGCTGGAGTTAGTATGCCCGGCGATCATTAAGTCTCCAGTGTCAAGTTCAATAATCCCGCGCGCAGTCTCGGAATAGCTTCCGCCGAAATTCCTGCTCAAGATCTCCTCACCATTTTCATCCGAAGCCAGTACCCAGAAGTCTCTTCCACCATACCCGCTTGAAAAGAGAGACTGACCGGCATCTTGCTCTCCTACAACAAATATCTGACCTTCGCTGGATACAATTCCGTCGTAGCCGCTCTCAAGCCATCTATCTCCATATTGCTTAAACCAGATCATTTCGCCGGAAGGATCAAGTTTTAATAACGAAAGCTGGTTATCAACGTACTGACAGCTCACATTGCAATCTCTCTTTGAGAAGTAACCTACCGAATATATGGATCCCTCACCATCTTGGAACAGCCGTCTCGGGCTGTCCTCACTCTGCGCGACATCAAACAACCACTGACTAAGAAGAGTACCGTCTTCATCGATTTCAACTAACCAGAAATCCTCTCCCCAGATGTAGTTCTCTACATCACCGTCGTTGGATCTAGTGTAACCCCCTACAACAAGGCTTCCGTTTCCCATATCTACCAAATCGAATGCGTGATCCTGAACCCTACCACCAAAGGATCTTTCCCAGAGAAGCTCTCCTTCAGCAGAAACACATATTACCCAGTAATCGCCAAAACCGTTGTTAAAAGAAACATCACCGTCAGATGATTCGGTGAGGCCCACCAAAACGAAATTGCCATTGGCAGTCTGCACAACGCCTTCAGCCATATCCCGCCTGGACCCTCCAAACGAGTTCCACCACTGGAGCTTCAGATCTTCGCTAAATTTCGCAATTAGAAAGTCTTCCTCACCGTTTCTGGAGAAGAATTCGCCCTCAGAAGAGGAAGTGTAACCTACAACAACTATCCCTCCGTCGCGCGTGGCTATAATATCTTTCCCCGCATCATCTCCATTACCCCCAAACGCTCTCGCAACAACAGATGGAACGCTAGCGAAAGAGACCACAGAGAAAACAACTAACAGAAACTGGAGTGCAATTGATTTGTTCTTCATTAGTCACAGCACCTGCCGCCGCCGAAATCCCTTTCAAAGATTGAAACGAGATCTACAACAACCGGCAACTCCACCAATATCGGGATATCACTTTTCAGATATGGCAAGTATTGATCAATGGGGCTCTCAGCTACTATAAGGACATCTAGAAAGGGAACGATTGATCGGACGAATTCTCCCTTTACGGGATCGTCTCCAGTTCCTTCAACATCGATATCTATTGCCAGAACCTTTCCTCCAGATCCCTTCACTGAAGAGGCAAGCATCTCAATTCTATTGACATCTTCTGCTGATCCCCGTTCAGCGCCTCCAACAATGACAACAAGAGTACGATATGGAGTACCGGAAACGAAGAAGGGATGAAAAAATTCGTCGGGTAGCTCTCTCCCAATCCTGAATCCAGCGCCAGAACTGAGGTCTTCGACTGTCGCAAACCGCGAATAGTCACGAGCAATCTGAAGACTGTCACAGAAATAGTTTATATTCAGAAGCTCTATGCTCTCACCCCAAACTGTCATTAACAGAGGATCTTCAATTACGGGCAGAGGTTCCACTGTCAGAGAGCATAGAATCGAACAAGCTAAAAGAATGAATATAACCGTAGCAATTTTCAAGAGTGCCATCCCCAAAGTAAATAATAATTAGTTCAACGCAGAAAACTCATTAAGTTAGCTTGTAAAACTTTCTTATAGTCATTCTATACTCAGTTTGCGCGTCCAATTTCCTCACTAACTACTCATTCTGGCAAATATTGGGTCCAAACGTTTCCTTGAAGGCTGCCGAAGAATAAAGAGACAAACTATAAAATAAGTACGTAATCCTTATCGTTTACAGATTTATTCTACCATCTCTTCAATCCCTGACAAACTATGATCAGTCAAGATGATCTCCAATGTAGGGCAACTACGGTCGATTATCACTTCGTAGTTAATTGAGGTGTGATTAGCCAATCTGCAAATGCATTCTTGTTTAATTCTCTGCTTTCATTCGCTTTCAATTCAGTTAATTACCAGCACTGTTATGTTTGCGGAAATTACGCATACTCATCTCGTGCATGCTACTATAGAAACCGAAAATCTTTTTCGGGAGGGTTTTGATAAAGAGCTGGAAGGTCTGGGAAGATTACGAGTACATAATGTTGAAACCAAGCGAGTTGAAGGACATAAGAAATGCCATAAGATATTACGACCCCAAAGGAAAGCTTGTCGCGGTCCAGTTACTTAAGAAAAAGAAGTAAACTGGGTCAGATGAAGATCGCATAATCATCCTATAATGCAGGTTCCCATATCCATATCCTGCACAATTATCAGGCCCATCGAATACATGACCAGGCATAAGACAAAATACAGCCCAAGAGGAATTAGTACTCGAAGAACTCTACTAGAAGCTCTGGAATTCAGTTTTTCAACTACGAAATTGACTGAGAGTATTATAGCCACAACAAGAACGTACTCGACTCCAAACAAAAAGAATGGTAAATCGTTTATCTGGTTAACGCTGAAATAGGCTTGGCCAACTTTCTCCCAGAAAGGCCAGGGTGTGAACATCAAATGGCTGATAAGATAGACTGCTCACGTGCCAAGAACAACCGGCAAACTCTTAGAGGTCTTCAGATAGTATTTTGAAAAAAGATAGGCGCCAATAACTATTCCCGAAAGATGCACAACGTCATACACTATCTGGAGCATGTAAATGTGGTCAGAAAGATCGAGAGTTGAGAGCGCCGCAACAAGAGAGATTCCCATTGTCGCCATTGCCCCCTGTTTCGCCCACTCCCACCCAAATAACAGAGCCAACCAACCAATCAAGAATACTAGATAACACAGATAGATCAAATTATGTAAGTTGTTCGTCGAGAAACAAGTAATCTCGCCGTCAGAAGTGCGCTCGTATTCCATATCAAGAAGATCGAGATCGAAATGCTGGTTTGGCCTATTGTAACCGCATTCTCGCCACTCGTAAAGCCACCCGTCCCAGGTCAAGTAGAAGATGAAAATCACGATCCACAAAACCATGAAGGAAATTCCAAGCCTTCTCTCGAATTTGTTGTGGTTCAGCTTCATAAAGACTCCCGTCAACAAGACCAAAGATAATCCAGATTTTATCATGATATAATGCATAATAGAATTCATCCACTGGAGCGATTTTCTTGTCACTGAACTGGATCGATGTTACAAACATTGACATCAAGACTCTTCTACTGCTGGAAAAGCACAATATCTCCCATTTTGCGAGAAACCATTCATGCCAACAATCTCTGGCAATAGTTCTAAAGATCAATCCCGAAATCCTCTGGTATTTCAAGACGGTTCTACCTGACGGCGCGGAGATATTCGAAAGAATGGTGAATGAAACCTCGGAAAACCTATCTAGAGAAGAGATCAGAAAAGCAGAACTAGAAGTATTGAAGAATTCGAATGACTGGGTTGTATACATTGTCGATCCATCTGTATACGACTCTCTCGAATTCACGGAGTGGGATGACAAATTACTGACAGACTTGGTTGAATTCAGTGGCAAGAGAGTTGTTGATTTGGGGGCGGGTACTGGCAGGCTGTCATTCGTTGCGGTGAACGAGGAAGCATCAGTCGTTTACGCAGTTGAGCCGATGAGAACTTTGAGGGAGTACTTGAAAAAAAGGGCGAAAGTAAAAGGATTAAGCAATTTCTTTGTTGTTGATGGCTTGATAGAGGAGATTCCCTTTGAGAAAGACTTCGCGGATGTTGTCATCTCGGGCCACGTTTTTGGAGATTTCATTGAAGATGAATTCTGTGAGATGCACAGAGTTACTAGGAATGGCGGAGATATTGTTCTCTTTCCTGGCAACAGTGATTCGGATAATGAGATTCACCAGTTTCTTATAAAAAGAGGATTTAGATGGGGAAAGTTTCAGGAACCAGGAGTTGGCTATGTAAGATGGTATCACCTAGAAGTGCATAAGAAATCATTCTAGGTGCTTGGCTTCAAAAAACTCCCAGATCATTTCACTAGCTTTTATGCTTGCATTGGAGGAACTGCTGAGAGAGTCGATCCCCTTTTCTCTTCCCGGCCAGGTGTGATCACCGTCAGTTAGCATGTAGAAATGGACAAGACTCCTCTCGTCTTTCCCGGTGTACTCTTTCAGTATAACCAGTCCATTTTCCTGTTGTGTCTCCTGTACGGTACTTGCTCCCATCTTGGTTGCCCAAAATTCCACAGATTCTTCTACCGGGGGGAAATACATTCCGTTGGCTTCCGAGCTGCTAGAAAAACCTCCCTCAAATGGTATTATAGGATCTTTCATCCCATGGAACACTATCAGCGGAACTTCCCTATCCGGAGGGTTTATCATAACAACTGCATTTTCATCAGTTCCGCCCGCCGGAGAAGAAGAGACAATTGCACATGCTGCAAATAGCTCTGGATAGCGTGACATAAGCCTGTAGACAATCATACCTCCATTGGAAAGACCGACAAGATAGATTCTAGCCTCGTCAATGGGATAAATGTTTTTTATTTCGCCAACCAGCTCATAAATATACGAGACATCATCAACATTGTTTTCCATAGCGTATCCGCAACAGAAACCCGAATTCCAGCTCAAGAAAACGCTGTTCAGAGGGCCCGTCCCCTCAGGATAGACTGAAATGAAACCCTCTTTGTCAGCAACTTCCGTTATTCCGTATGTATTCCTTGTGTAGTTACTATTGCCAAAGAGACCATGAAAAACAAAGACTACCGGTAACTTCTCGTCTTTGATTGTCGGAGGTAAATGAACTATGCTCTGCCTCGTTCTGCCGTCATACTCCATCGTTATAATCTCATCTACTCCCTTTTTCGTGCCACTGACGAGGTAGAATCCCATGGCCAGAAGAGTACCGATTATCACCATTGTTTTGAACACTTAGCTGCCCCCCATTCACCTCTTGATTTTGACAGCAAATAACATATTAATACTACCACTTGTCAAGACTAGAATCTCTTCCTCAACTTCTCTAGAAAACCTAACACATTGTCCGAACAAACCCGCTTTGCAACTCTTACTAAGCGGCATTCAGAATGTGAAAGCATCTCCCTGGCGTAATTCAACGAGCGTATTTCCATCGCCTGAAACAGTAAATCTGAAGCTGTTTTGAGCCTGCCGGAAGATGGTTCCCTAAAGTTGACAAGGACTGTATCTCCGTCCGAGATAAAGGATACTGGAATCTGGCTAAGATATGTAGTGGTAACGTATCTGCCCATATAAGGCGGGAAGAGACCCGGGAAAGAAATGCATGAGGCTGCAACTCCCCTGGCCATTCCTGAAACAAGTTTTACCGTCCGTTCTTCAAGATCAAAGACCTCGGAACTGAAATCAATATTTCCTGAAACCCCTTTCAGAAAGAAATCCCTCACATTGCTCTCAAAGACATGATTTTGTCTGGACCAGATCCGGCAGTGCCGAAGCTTTTGCAGCTTATGTCGCAGCCCTATCGGTGTGGAGACTGCAAAGCCATCCATTACTCTCAGCGTGTTGAAGAACCTTTTTACGAACTCAGATAACCGGCCAATACCCTCATTTTCTCCCAGCGTTTCTGCAATCACAGCATAATATCCGGCCAGTCCGTTAAGTATAATCTCTCCCTTGCCAACGAGACTATTCATGTGTTCCACAGCGGCAAGGCCCTGAAAACCGTATCCCCCGACATGAATCTTCAAAGTGTCACTCCATTCAGATCGCATTTGAGCGTTTCTTCATACGATTCATTCATGACATCAATACAGGATGAGTAATCCAGCAAATCGATATTCCTGGTCATAACTGGAGAGATCAAAATGTCTGCAGCAGCTATTTCTCTCTGCAAAATCAAATCGGCTTTGTATTCATCCATCAATCCCAATATTGAATTCGAAGTGCTGAAGGAAGTAACCCTATTAGATGAAGAAAGATCTACGGCAACGACGAAAGTACTATTGGCCTCTCTAGCGACGCTTACAGGAAGATTGCTTAGGATACCGCCATCAGAAAGTTTAAGGTCTCCTTTCTCCTCAGGTTTGAATAAGCCAGGAATTGCCATTGAAGCTCTAAGAGCTTCGTATATACTTCCCTCATTATGAACGCAGAGTTTAGCGGAATTCATAATTGTAGATGTACATATAAAAGGGATTTTTGTGTCGGAGAACCTGTACCCCCCTAAGTGCTTCCTAAGTGTTCTGAAGTATATCCCGGAGGGAAGCGCTGCTCCGAAGGCATTCAAATACGCACACGCGATCGTATTGAAGATCGGCGAGTATGTATTCCCTCTTGATTTCCTTAATGATAGCCATCTGGCCGCCTTTCTGTGGATCCTCAACGTAATTTCCCAGAGGCTACTGGAATCAGCCAATATTGAATATCCCGCCCCGACTAGCGCACCAATACTAACTCCAACGATGAGATCCGGAACGAACCCTTTCTCTTCAAGTGCGCGAATAACCCCAACGTGTGCTACTCCTTTTGCTCCGCCACCACCTAGAACCAACGCTCTCTTCATCTGACACCTCAAAATTCAATCCAGTAAAGATGCTCCTCCTTGAAACGAATAATCGGCGCAGGAATCTGTGCTCACTTGTCCTCCAATGCTCGGGATTTTATGTTCACATTAAGAGATACTCTGTTAATCAATGCCGTGCCATCTTCTCCTCGGGAAAATTCACCTCTGCTCTTTCTTAGCCGAAAAGACTGCATACAATGCTTGGACCCGGTGCAACACTGACTAAGTTCTCTTCTACACCTTTTCCAAAACCTTATCTGCTAATCGCTTATAATGCGCCTCCCAAAATCCAAACAAGCATGTCCAGTCTTAGTAGTTGATTTTCAGAATGTCTGCTAGAGAAAAGATTGAGTTTCTATCAGTGATTCTGTCAAGTTCTCTACTAATTTCATCTCTGGAGATTTCTCTTATTGGTCTGCCACTTTCAAATGAAATCGCAGAGGCCACTCCAATAACCTGTCCCATGCCGGCCGACGTCGGCATAATCCTTCCTGCGCTTTGACCTTCAAAATCACTTGAGAAACATCTGCCTGCGGTGTATAAATTATCGAAGTCGCTGCTGATGAGTGCCCTTAAAGGAATCTCATAGTAGTCTGAATAGAGAGGAACACTGCCCTTAACTTCCGGAGTAATCTTTTGAGTTTCAGAGGAATGGATATCTATTCCATATGTTGCTTTGACAACACCGTCAGAGAATTTCCTGTGCGACCTAACGTCTTCTCCAGTAAAAACGTAAAGCCCCTTCACTCTTCTACTCTCTCGAATTCCTATGTCGTCTGCAATCTTCTCAATTCTTGACTTCTCGAATCCCTGAACGTACTTCCTCGAAAAGGCAACAAGTTGATCGATCTGCTCATAACAATCGAAGACCGATTCCGCCAGTTCAAAAGGATCAACGGGATCTCTATCGAACGAGTGAGTTGTATTTATGGATACTCTGTCTTCTCCGGGAAGTTCTATAAAGAAAAAGTAGTCGTTAAGATTGTTGAATCCGCCCTTTCTAGCCTTTTCGATCTCATCGAAGTAGCCCGCTACTGAAAGAGGCTTTGAATCGGGTCTCACCCATTTGAAGAAGTTGCTTCTTCTACGACAGACGTCCTCTCTGATTCTCTCAAAGTCGATGTTGCTCATTGTAAACATCAGGGTTGAAGCCTGGTGTGCACCCTCCATATTACCGGAGAAGAGAGTGGCACCTGCCATTTTAGCTAGCGAGGCGTCCCCCGTTGAATCGAGAAACATCTTTGCTCTTGCAGTGAACTTGGCTCCCGAAGAGGAAATGAAACTAACTTCATCAATTATTCGCTCGGAGGAGACGACTTCTGTAGGTAGCGAATGAAGAACAAGCGAAACTCCTGCTTTTCTCAGCTTTTCCAGAAAGACAATCTTCAGAGCCTCCGAATCGAAGGAGTTTCTGAGGATCCCCCCACGCTCATGAAGCTCAACCAGAATTTCGCCGAAAATCCCCGAAACAAGAGATTCGCCCCCAAGCCAAAATCTCATAAAGGGACTGCAAAGGCCTACAGTAGAAATGCCGCCAACGGAACCATTCCTTTCAACAAGCAGCACTTCGAGGCCTTTTCTCGATGCAGCCAAAGCTGCGTGGATTCCCGATATTCCAGAACCAACTATAACTAGATCCTTCTCAATGAAGCTCAATACTCATCACTTGCCTCAAGACTCGTGCCGCAACCTCACCTAACAAGAAGACTACGAATCCGTTTCCCCCCGTCTTTTGTCTAGCAATTGCACTCCATAGAATCACCGAAAACTCCTCCCCCTCAGAGCATTGAAACAGGAAAGACACTTATTCGACCCTAGAACGGAGACCGAATAATCTTGCTATTTTTCTTTGTAGTATTTACCAATCTTCTCTAACACTATCCTATTCACATTCAACTGCTGAAAGCAGAATCCTTTTACATGAGGCTACGACTTCAGAAGTTCTCAGATTGCTTTCCCCTGGTCTCCACTATCATTGGTATAGACTATTCTTAGCTTCTTCATATTAGCATTGGCAGTAGCTAAATACTTTCAGATTCAAGAAAGCAAATGACCAACGTTTCTATTTGTTACTCTTCGAGCTTCACTCGCAAGTCTGGGAATGAATTTTGATAGATTAAGCAACTGTTCAAAGCAGTTAGGCCGACACAGGCATTAACCTTCTTTGATCTCAGAGAGCATAAGAATATAATTGTCAGGTCATAACCATTCTTTCTCATATTCTCACTCCAGTTTCTGCCAAATTCTACGGGGGAGGCGATTTTGTGAAACGCATTGTCATTTTAGCACTTGTATTGACGACACTTCTTCTGTTCTCTGGATGTTACCTGGTCTTGAAATGTGTTGACTTTGAGGGATTCACTGTTGGAACACAGTATCATAATGGTGATGTCTTTTCTGAACTAACAACACAGATGGTAATGAAGCCATTCTTCTGGTTCAATGGAACTCCCACTCCAAATGGAGTAATGACAGTAACGAATGCAGGCATGGCAGGGCACGCTGGTAAGGATGTCAATCTGAACAACATCACTATTTCCTTTAAGTTCCCTGTCAAGCCCTCTGGCCTTATTCTCTATTACGGAGAATACGGCGGAAATATCAATGTGGAGATAAACGGAGTTCTCGAAAATGTACAGGACTTCTCCGACATCAATGGAAAAATAATCGGCGGAGTGAATGTGACTCTGACAGGGGTGAGCGGCCCTAAGGGAATACTGAATCTTCAGGGTACAATTACGTCTTTTTCGATAGGAGGTCAGGAACTCTGGATAGACCACATTTGTCCGAGAAAATGAAGTTAACGAAGCTCAGCACTTCTAATGCCCTTCAGTCCTGAAAGCCCAACAATAAGGGTCTTAACTTTTATGGCATCACCTTTACTCACTTCAACCAAGAGACTGAGGCTCTCTTCATCCTCGTCGATTTCTAGTGACTCAACTGTCAATCCGTTATCCATGAACCATTCTGAAACCTTCTTTGACATCTCTTGAGTGTTGTTCGCGACAATTAGGACCCTGGGTAGATTCCTTCCCCCTATGAGAAGCTCTATTCTCTTGAGAAAGAGAACAATCATCAATGCAAATACAGTAACTACTGCAGATAGCAAGTATTCTCCACTGCCGAAACCCATACCTACGGCAGCGGTTACCCATAGTGTTGCAGCAGTTGTCAAGCCTTTAACGGAAAACCCCTTCTTCAATATCGTTCCCGCTCCAAGAAATCCTATTCCAGAAACGATTTGTGCCGCAACACGCCCAGGGTCACCATGCTCGGCAGTCACGAATACGGTTGTGGAAAGAACCGTTATGAAGGCGGCCCCAACACAAATTAGTGAATGCGTCCTAAGGCCAGCGGGCTTGTAAATTCTCTCTCTCGTGGCTCCAATCAATGCTCCCGCAACGAGGGCACAGAATAGTCTTAAGGATAGATCCAGATACTCCAAATGGAAACCCTCCCTTAAGTAATGATTATAGCTCTTCTTTCCCGAAAGAAGGTGCTGAAATATCACCTTTTTATGCGATCGAACTTTCCAGTAGTCTTACTGAGCTACACTTGATCACTTAGACGAGAAAACTGATTTGCATTTTTCTTTGTTTGACATTGTGCATCTAATGCTTATTGTGAGTCATCAACAGTCCTGCTTGTCTTTTTAGAATCAAAATAGACAGTCCTAATAATCTTGTTCGGCTGAAATGTTATCATTGTTTTTGAGGAGGGATTAACGTGTTGGTTCCAGTAGTTCTGGCTGCTGGTAAGGGGAAAAGGTTGAAAACTTCAATACCAAAGCCTCTTGTCAAAGTGAGAGGAGAATCAATGATAGTGCTCGTACTCAATAAAATCAAACGAATCTGTGATAGCAATACTTCGATCGTTGTTATCAATCCCGATTTTGAAAGTGATTTTAGGAAAGTTCTTGATAGCAATGTTCTATTAGCAAATCAGGATTCCCCAAAAGGAACTGCTGACGCTTTGAAAAGGGCTCTTCATCTGATTCCTAAAAACTCAGATATTCTCGTTATGTATTCAGACCTCATACTCATTAGGGAGGAATCTTTGAAAGCTATGACTGACCTTCACAACATTAAAAAATGTGATATCACCTTTCTCTCTGGAGTAACACACAGAAGATTTCCATATGCCCTGGTAGAGAGGGACGAATCTGGCAATGTGATCTCCTTTAAGGAGAGAAAGATTCCTGACTTTCCTCCACCCTGGGAATTCTATATAGGCCCAATAATTATCAGGAAGGAAATTGTGGAACACTACATTGAAAAACTTGTACCAAATAGTGAAACCGGAGAAATTTATATTGCCGATCTTGTCTCTTTGGCATTGAGTGACAATAAGTCTGTATGCGGCTTTAAGACGCAGAATGATGAGGAGTTTCTGGGCGTTAACACTCCTGAAGATCTAGAACTCGCAGAAAAAATCCTATCTGACTGAACCTTTTTCTTCGGGGTTAAGTCTCATTATCAGAGACCAGAGAAACCACAGGCACAACCCCTTTAGAATGTAAGGCAAGCGAAGGCGACATGGATTACCCCTGAGTTACTAAGACCGGGACCTAGTCCCGGTCTTTACTTTATCAAGTTGATGCTAATCAATATTTGTCTAAATCGGTGAACTTATCCCATTCTTCAAGATGGCTGAATTCAGGGGATTCACTCCAATCGAGACCCTTTCTAATGAAATCCATAAGATTCTCAAGAATTATCTGATGTTTGTTTTCTTCCGCGGCTAATCTAAGGAGTGTCTCCTTCTCAGATGGTTCACCCGTAAGCTTAGCCTGATCAAGATAAAGCTTCACACTTTCCTTTTCCATCTCAACCGCATGCTCATAAGCTTCAAGATTCGTAGCATCAACCTCAAAGCATTTCTTATCATTGAGCATTTCAGAAAACATATTTCTAGTGGTCTTGAAAGTATAAGTGCCCCTGTACTCGTAATTCTTGTCTTTGAATCCACTTATGATCTCATAATGCCTCTGTTCATCATTTGCGAGCATTTCAAACAGCTTCTTAAGCTGTATGTCTTCCGTGCACTGAGCCTGTTTCGTGTAATAAGCCTTACCGTCTTTTTCTAGTTTCAATGCATAATCAATTGCGTTCATTTGAAACCTCCTTCAGTAAATCTGAGTACAGGTGACTGGTACGTTCTTCAAGAAACGGGTGGTTGATCACCCACCCGCCCATTTAGAATCCTCTATTCAGAGGCAAGCCTTCTATAAATCTCGTATCTCTCCTTAGCGTCTCTTTCGGCCTTCTTGAACAATTCATCGGCAATATCGGGGAATGTTGATTTGAGAGCGCTGTATCTCACTTCACCCATCAAGAAATCGATGAATGACTCTTTTGGTTCCTTCGAGTCAAGAATAAAGGGATTCTTACCCTGTTCCTTCAGGAGGGGGTTGTATCTGTACAGATGCCAGTAACCTGCTGCAACCGCTCTCTTTTCTTGCTCTTGAGTCTTTCCCATTCCAATCTTGATACCGTGATTGATGCAGGGAGAATATGCAATTACCAGCGATGGACCAGGATACTTCTCGGCCTCTGTAATAGCCTTCATAACTTGATTCTTATCTGCTCCCATGGCGACTTGTGCCACATAAACATAGCCATAGGTCATTGCCATTCTACCAAGATCCTTCTTTTTCGTTTTCTTTCCTGAAGCGGCAAATTTCGCTACAGCAGCCGTTGGAGTAGACTTCGAAGACTGACCACCGGTATTGGAGTAAACTTCAGTGTCGAATACGAGAACATTCACATCTTTACCGGAAGCAAGCACGTGATCAAGACCGCCGTATCCAATGTCATAGCCCCATCCGTCACCTCCGAAGATCCAAATAGACTTCTTAATTAGTAGATCCTTTCTCTCTTCAATCGCCTTCATAAGAGCATTTGCCCTGTCATTCTTACAACCCTTCGAAATAACTTTCAAGATATCAAGCGTTGCTGCCTTTGAAGACTTCGCGTCGTCTTTTCCTTCCAGCCAAGCTTCAAATGGAGCCTTCATGTCTTCGGGAATGTCTTGCTTCAGAAGCTCCTCCATTATCTCGGCAAGCTTACTCCTACCATGATTAATTGCCATTGCCATTCCGAATCCATACTCAGCGTTATCTTCGAAGAGAGAGTTTGCCCAGGCCGGTCCCTTACCTTCGCTGTTCTTGCAATAAGGAGTCGCTGGGGCCGAAGCTCCCCAGATAGACGAACAGCCTGTTGCGTTGGCGATGAGCATCCGATCTCCGAATAATTGTGTCACTAACTTCGCATATGGTGTCTCTCCACAACCCGCGCAAGCTCCAGAGAATTCGAGAAGAGGTTTAGAGAACTGACTGCCCTTAAGGGTCTCAACATTCATGACGTCTTTCTTCTCCGAAACGGTAGTGGCAAATTCCCAGTTTGGGACCTCTCTTTCGATCTGCGTCTCGAGAGGCTTCATTACCAGAGCCTTCTTAGGAGCCGGACAGATGTCTGCGCAGTTTCCGCAACCCGTGCAGTCCAGCGGCGAAACCTGAATTCTGTACTTCAGTCCGTCGAAGGTTTTTCCACCCAATGCCTTCTTAGTCTCGAAGGAATCGGGAGCCTTGTTTTCTTCTTCATCATTGATCAGGAATGGCCTAATTACTGCATGAGGACAGACATAAGAACACTGGTTACACTGAGTACAATTGTCTATCTGCCATTCTGGAATCATAACCGCTATTCCGCGCTTTTCATATGCCGATGTACCGTTTGGGAATTCTCCGTTTTCTCTCCCAACAAAGGCAGAAACTGGTAGTTTGTCTCCCTGCTGTCTGTTCATAACATCTGCGATGTTTTTAACGAATTCGGGTCTTCCAGATTCTTCCTCTCTCTTTTCATCTTTCGCATTCTTCCAGGATTCTGGAATCTCTATCTTCTTCAATGCTTCAATACCTCTGTCTACTGCCTTGTAGTTCATCTGTACAACTTTCTCGCCTTTGGTACCGTAGGACTTAACTATTGCGTCCTTCAAATACTTGATAGCATCTTTTATTGGAACAACATTTGCGAGTTTGAAAAAGGCAGCCTGCATTATCGTATTTATTCTTGTACCAAGCCCTATCTCCATCGCGATCTTCGTAGCATCGATCGTGTAAAACTCTATCTCGTTTTCAGCAAGGTATCTTTTCATGCCCCCAGGTAGATTCTTGTCGAGCTCTTCAAAATCCCAACTAGTATTGAGAACGAACGTTCCACCTTTCTTAAGTCCTTCAAGCAGTTCATACTGATACACATAGGACTGCTTGTGGCATGCAACATAGTCAGCTTCATCAATGAGGTATGTAGACTTTATCGGCTTCTTTCCGAACCTCAGATGCGAAATCGTTACGCCTCCAGACTTTTTCGAATCATATGCGAAGTATCCTTGTGCATACATATCGGTATGATCGCCGATTATCTTAATTGCATCTTTATTAGCTCCAACGGTGCCGTCTGAACCTAGTCCCCAGAACTTGCAGCGTATTGTCCCCTCTGGAGCAGCATTTATCTTCTCCTTGATCTCTAGAGAAGTGTTGGTCACATCATCAACAATACCTATTGTAAAGTGATCTCTCGGTGTCGAACGCTTCAAATTGTCAAATACGGCCTTTATCTGAGAAGGAGTTGTATCCTTAGAGCCTAGTCCATATCTGCCACCGAAGATCTCAGGAGCATTCTTATCTCCATAGAAGAGAGTCTTGACATCTTCGTAGAGAGGTTCTCCAAGAGAACCGGGCTCTTTTGTTCTATCAAGAACGGCTATTCTCTTCACCGACTTTGGAAGGACATCAAGAAAGTACTTTGCTGAGAACGGTCTGTAGAGATGAACCTTGATGACTCCAACCTTTTCACCCTTCTTCATCAGGTAATCAATGGTTTCCTCTATCGTATCGGTGACAGAACCCATAGCAATAATCACGTGCTCCGCATCGGAATCACCGTAGTAGACAAAAGGCTTGTACTCTCTGCCGGTTAGCTTAGAGATCTCCTTCATATATTCTGCAACGATCTCTGGAACTGCATCATAGAAGCTGTTTGAAGCTTCCTTCGCCTGGAAGTAGATATCGGGATTCTGTGCCGTTCCCATTGTCTTTGGATGATCGGGATTCAAAGCCCTGTCTTTGAACTCCTTTAGCGCTTCATAGTCGAGAAGTCCTTTAAGGTCATCATAATCCACAACTTCAATCTTCTGCACTTCACTCGATGTTCTAAATCCGTCAAAGAAATGAAGGAAAGGAACTCTTGACTTAATCGCCGAGAGATGAGCCACAGATGCGAGATCCATTACTTCCTGAACACTTCCCGAGGCCAAAAGAGCAAATCCAGTCTGTCTTGTAGCCATAACGTCAGAGTGGTCTCCAAAAATCGAAAGAGCGTGGCCGGCAACTGCTCTAGCACTGACGTGGAAGACACCGGGCAAGAGTTCTCCAGCAATCTTATACATGTTCGGAATCATCAATAATAATCCCTGCGACGCTGTGAATGTAGTTGTAAGAGCGCCTGCAACAAGTGATCCGTGAACTGCACCGGCTGCACCGGCCTCTGATTGCATTTCTATTACGTCAACTGGTCGTCCAAAGATATTCTTCATTCCATTTGCTGCCCATGCATCCGCAAGCTCCGCCATTGATGAGGAAGGGGTAATAGGGTAAATAGCTGCAACTTCCGTGAAAGCATAAGCAACATGGGCGGCGGCAGTGTTACCGTCCATTGTCTTCATTACTCGTGCCATTTTAGACCTCCTGTAATCCTCGAATTGTTTCTTGATATATCTAGCATTACATAAAAAAACCAAGTGAGACCGAAGTCTTCAACTATATTATAGAACATCTTCCCAAAGCTTTCACAGATCTGACTTTTCAATTTGGCAAATAGATACCACTGTCCGCAAGCTTACAGGTTTCCTCTTGACTGAATAACAGTAGGGGCTTCAGAACATCGAGGAGGTAACTTGCAGTCTCCTAGCGTTAAGCGTAAATCTATTTGTTTGCAAGGGAATGGCTTACTCTATGAAAGTTACCAATAGAGGTCGGAAATTCACGAAGCTCAATAAAGGCAAGTCATCTCTTTTGAACTACCTCACAGATCGGCGTCTATGTTTAATTTCAGACTTAGCTCTTAATTAAGATCTGTTCTATGTAGCCAATCAATAATATCGTCTCTCTCAACGCATTTTGGGAGATTATGAAGCGCTTCTAAAATACTTGGTTTAGAAAAATCAACTCCCGTGAGGCCTTGTCTCAAATGCTCAATGAAATCAACATCCATCGAGTCAGAGTAGATCGCAACATCAACAACTGTCCCCTTTCTGGATGTAAATAACAACTCTATTCCTCCCCAGGGAAACCTATTACTGATTCTGAAATTGAATTCCGGACTCCTTCCAAGAAGCCATTCTTTTGAGGAATACTTATCGAAGAGTTTCGTGACATCTGCTAACTCCGCCAGTCTTTCAAAGTCAAGAACATTGTCTATGTGACCGTATTCTTCGATAAAACCCATGTACATTGCCTTTTTCATTTTTTCAATTGTCAGGTCAGGTTTCAACTCTCTAAGATTCACAACCCTTGATACGACCGACTTCACGCCTTTTGATTCTATCTTTGCTTTGGAAACGTTCAGATATTCAGATAGTTTTCCTGTGTCTACGTCGATCAGAATTGTGCCGTGATGATAGGATGCGTACTGTCCATGATAAAAGGCGTTTCCGGAGAATTTTCTCCCCTCGGCCAGTATGTCATTTCGACCGCTAAAATGGGCCTCGATACCGATTTCCTTAACGGCGTCCACAATTACCGAGAGTTGCCTGTGAAGGTTATACTCTCTCTTAGGCAATAGAAAGGTGAAGTTCAAGTTTCCAAGATCGTGAAAGACAGCCCCGCCCCCCGAAAGCCTTCTTGCCAGTTTTCCGTTATCCCTTTCAAGGTTGTCAAGTCTGCACTCTTCCCACGCATTTTGATTTCTGCCGATAACGACCGTGTTTTCGTTTTGCCATAGGTAGAGAACGATGCTCTCACCGGCAAACGAATTCAAAAGATATTCTTCGACGGCCAGATTCAACCAAGGATCATAAGAGTTTGACTCAATGAACGCAGTGTTGTGTATACTATCTACCCCCAACGCCGAGGCTATCGGTTTCTCTTCTGACGTACATGTAATTGGATCCCGTAAGATAGCTTCTTGGATCTCTACATTGATCTCTCGAATCGATAATCTCAAAGTGAAGATGAGGCCCTGTTGACCTCCCCGTCTCTCCCACTCTCCCGACCAACTCTCCCCTTAAAACTCTTTGCCCAACATAGACACTGATATGATTCAGGTGAGCATACCTCGTTTTGGTGCCGTCATGGTGTTGGATTACTATATTCAGCCCATATCCGCCGTTTTCCTGCGCCTCAATTACCGTTCCTTCCTTTGCAGCAAACACGGGAGCATCTCGCTGAACTGCTATGTCCATACCTGAATGAAAGATAGAAACTCCTGTGAACGGATCCTTCCGCCAACCAAACTCTGAAGAAATCTTTCCGTACACTGGCCAGGTAAATTGTGTGCCGGGATTCGCGTTACTACAAACACTTATTGATTCAAGCGGAATAAACAGTCTCTGACCGGGATAAATAACTGAATTGCAACTCAAGTTGTTCGCAGCAATAATATGCTCTGCAAGTGCAAAGAAAAGTTTGGCAATGTAATCGATGGAATCACCGTACTGAACCTCGTAGAAGAAGCCGTCTCCTGTAGGGAGATAAATGAATTCACCCGGTTCAAGGTTGCGAGGATCGTCTATGCAGTTTAAGTCCAGCACGGTGCTGATCCTCAAATTGTAATCCCTAATGATATTGAAAAGCCTGTCTCCGGGTCTAACCAGATATCTTATAGATCCAACTCCGAAAGCACTTGCAATAAAGAACACAATACCAAGCGTCAAGAGAATCTTAAGCTTCATTTGAAACCCCCAAACCATCGTTTTTTGATCCGCTAAATAAGAAATCGAACTAATTGAACTAATAGTAAATTTAATAATATCACAGTGAATATCCTTAAAAGAAGCTTATTACAAACAGGTCCCAGATCGAATGCCGGGAATTTCGCCATGTTCTACAGATTTTGAAAATCATTTCTTGATGCAATTATTCATTTGCTTTAGTTCTTTTCGTAACTCTATTCAGCTTATCTGGCTCCTTCAAAGAACGGAATATCACCAAGATAATCCCCTGTCATCTCCAAACCATCAACCCTGACAAAAGTCCCTTTATCAGTCTCAATTTTTCTCAGCTGATCTCCTCTCTTCCAGTTACCTTTTTCGTCTTTTGTGATCAAGCAAAATACAAACACATCACACTTTTCAATTATCTCTTCACGCGTCCATTCCTCACCATATTCATGGGTCTCTCCAATGTTCGGATGAATGAGCGCTGCTTCTATTAGCCAGGTCCCGTTTCTGTCTGAATAACTCGCAGCAGAAATCCAGTAATCTATCTTCTCAAACATGGTCATTACCTCCCTATTTCAGGATACAAAAGTTTCCACGATTTCTGCTACTCTTGAGGAGAGAGGATCTTCTTTGGAGGTGAACAAAGTGACTTTCGTTAATGACACGTCACGGTCACCAAGAGCACAGGTGAGACCTATAGCAATTGAAAGAGTCGAGCTGGAAGGGTTTGTAAGAAGATATCAAGATCTAATGAAATCGACCAGTCTCGCTCTTCAATATGAGTATCTTGAATCTAGCGGCAGAATTGATAACTTCAGAAAGGCTATAGGAAGCATTGAAGGAGATTTCACAGGCTGGTTTTTCAATGATTCCGATATTTATAAGTGGATAGAAGCGGCCTCGTATTCACTTGCGTATAACGAGGATTCCGAGATTAGGACAAGAATAGACTCTTTGATAACCCTTATAGAGAGTGTTCAGAAGAAAAGTGAAGGAGGTTACGTTAATACTTACTTTACAGGCAAAAGAGCTTCGGAGAAATGGAAAGACTTGAAGAGTAAGCATGAGTTCTACTGCGTAGGTCATCTTATTCAGGCAGGAATAGCCTACAAAAGAGTTACCGGCAATGAGTCTCTCTTCAACGCATGTGTGCGTGTGGCCGACAACATCCTGAAAACTTTTCCCGATGATGACTGTGAGGTGACTACCGGACATCCGGAACTGGAAATGGCAATGGTCGAACTGCACCGTGAGACCGGTAATCGCAATTATCTGGAATTTGCCCAAAGGCTCATTGACAATCGAGGAAAGGGTTACGTCGGTGGAGATGAATACCATATCGACCACGTATCTTTCAGAGACCTTAAGGAACTTGCGGGGCACGCGGTTAGAATGCTTTATTTGCTGACAGGAGCAGCCGACGTATTTCTCGAAACAGGCGACGAAACACTTCTCGCCGTTCTCGAGAGGCTGTGGATAGATCTGACATCAAGAAAAATGTACATTACGGGCGGAGCTGGATCAAGATATGAAGGAGAGGCTTTCGGAGAAGCATATGAACTGCCAAGCAGGAGAGCCTATTCCGAATCATGTGCCGCGATTGCAAATGTTTTCTGGAACTGGCGAATGTATATGATCGCTGGTGATGCGAAGTACCTCGATGTACTAGAAAGGTCTTTATATAATAGTGTCTTGTCGGGAATCTCTCTTGACGGGAGACGCTACTTCTATGTCAACCCACTTGAAGATGTCGGTAACCACTACAGAGAGGAATGGTTTGAGTGTGCCTGTTGTCCTCCGAACATTGCCAGGCTTCTAACCTCATTCGGTGGTTATCTTTACGGTACAACACTCGATGAGATAAGAGTCAATTTCTATGAAGCAAGTAGAGCGTCCATTCCTTTCAGAGGCGGAGAGGTGTCAATCGTTCAAAAGACAGCCTATCCTCATTCTGAAGAAGTGAATCTCGTGATTTCTACAGATCTTGTTACAGATCTCTCCATTCTCCTGAGAATTCCAGAATGGACGGATGGGGATTTCGACCTTCAAGTTGATGGCGTGAAGCAAAAGATAAGACCGGAAAAGGGATTTGTCAGACTTGAAGGAAACTGGAAGGGCAAGACTGAAGTTTCACTGACACTTCGGATGCGAATCCGAATGATGACAGCAAATCCGCTTTTGAGAGAGAATACTGATAAGGTGGCCATCCAAAGAGGTCCGCTAATATATTGTGCAGAAGGCGTAGACAACCCTTCTTTTGATGTACGAACGTTATCGGTTCCTTCGAAAAGAAACTTCGAACTATCCGAGAGTGACGCTCTGGATGGGAATCCAGTTGTTATAAGTGGTAAGGGAATAGCTTATGATCTTGATGACTGGGATAAGAAGCTATACAATTCTCTTGGTTCAGTCAAGAGCAAGGGCAAGAATGTTAGATTTTCTCTCATTCCCTACTACGCGTGGAATAACAGAGGAAATTCACCGATGTGTGTATGGCTTCATGTCCACTAGAAACTCCTTTCAGGAGTCTAATTGTCGTTTGCGTTCATCATCAAGCGATTTAGAAAGGTTGCTTAGAGAGCTTCTGACTGTTTCATGAGGAGATCGAAAAATGGGAAAGATTAGTGACAACCACTTGATTGGCGTGTCCCGTTTAGGAATTGCCTTTGCTGTAGTGCTATTGTTTGCGTCAACAGTCTGCCTACCATATGAAGGACAGATATTGTTCAACGGGAACAAAATCTATTATGAAGTGGAGGAGGCAGAAGGTGAATTTATCGTAATTGTTGGCGACGGACCTGGTCTTGACAGCTCTTATATGAAAGGTGTTTTTAGTCATGGAAAGTCTCTGAGGTACGATCAGTTAGGGAGCGGAATGTCCCAGAACTTATCCTCATTAGATATTACTTTCCAATATTATATTTCGGAACTCGCCGCGCTGATTTACTCACTGAATATTGATTCATTTCATTTGATTGGCCATGGTTTTGGGAGCGCAGTTGCCGCAGGATTAGCTCTCACAAATCCTCCCGGACTACTTAGTCTTGTGATTGTTAACCCTAGACTAAACTTTCCGGCAATCGATTCAGCTTTGTTCGAAGCTAGAGTCCAAGAGTCGACGAAAGATCTTGACAAGTTTGAACTGTTGTTTGGCAATTCTTCCGAGCCTGAAAGAGGGTCCTCAATCGCTAAGAATTTGATTAACATGGATACATACAATCTCTTCTGGGGTGATGATCCAACCTTCATTAACGGAAAACTGCGTGGGTTTGACTTATCTTGCGGACTCCCCGATATTAATGTGCCTGTTCTCGTCTGCGCCGGACTGGAAAGTTTTCCAGGCGTTATTCACACAGCGACCTATCAGGTAGGAACCTTCGAAAGTGAATTTGTTACCTTTATGAACAGTGGGCACTTTCCAATGATTGAAGAGACCACTGCCTTCAAATTGATTGTCGAGGATTTTCACAGAAGAGTAGAAGAGGCTGTAGAAAATAATCTAAAAGATGAGACCAACAGTGATGTCCTATCGGAGACGCCTGGCGAAAGAATTTTCAGGCTACAAGACTCGGGAAGGACTCTGGACATGCAAGTTGGAGACGATTTTACTGTTATGCTTCCTTCAAATCCAGGCGCCGGCTACTTCTGGAGGGTGGAAAGTTTCGAAGAAGACGTATTGAGACTCATTTCGGATCCATTTTATGAAGAACCAAAAGAATCCGGTAGCGGCTATGATATTTTCGGCTTCAGAGTCGTTGGTTCAGGGTCTTCTCCTCTAGTCTTTTCTTTTGGTTCTTCATGGGACATTGTTCCAATAAAAAGCTGTTCTATGCTTGTTCAGGTTGAGGAGTATTTCGTTGAACCCCTTATCATTCACGCGTCAGACTCGGGAAAGACTTTCATTGTTGGGCTTAATGAACCGATCGAAGTAGTTCTCGAATCTACAGTCAGTTCCAGCCTCAGCTGGCGTATAGCATTGACAACTCCTGGGATTGTTCGGCAGCCGAAGGAAAGTGAAACTAGAGTCTTTGAAGACTCTTCTGGTCTGGCAAAAAAGATTGAGCAGATCTACTACTTTGAAGGAATGAACTACGGAGAGGCTACTCTTGAATTTGCTTACGGAAGCCCATGGGACGACATACCCCCGGAAAAAACCTTCGAAGCCGCATTGATCGTTACCGAGCCTTTTAAGGAAGTTTTCATTATTCAGGACTCAGATAATGGTAGAGCAATTGAAATTGGAATCCATCAGACCTTGATAATAAGGCTTAAGAAGGCCCTTGCCACAGATAGTGGGTGGAGAATCTCTTCAATGGATACGAAATTTCAGCTTATTCAGAACCCTTATGAAGCTGAGTACTCGCAAGTCTCGTATTCAGTATTCCACTTGAGACCTACCGAATTAGGAGAATCTTTACTAGAGTTTTACTACAGTGAGGACGCATCGAATGATCAGCTGGTAGGAACCTTCAAGATCAAGATACAAACGAATGAAACCGCGGATCGTTCAAGAGTGCCACTTCAATAGAACAATACCAATCAGCATAAACACAAAAGCTCATAAGCAACTCAAGAAGCGTTTTTCAGAAAGAACCATCGATGGCGTTCACTTGTGGCAAAAAATCATTCAGACTGTAAGGCGATCTCTTCAAAAACCACTCTGTAACCGCTACCTTTTGGGCTGCAGCAGTAAGGCCCCACCATAACAGGAAACTTCCCGTCGTCTTCCAGTAGCCTGGCAAGTCTTAATTGAACCCATCCGTTCTGCCAAGCATAAACGGAATAATCAGGACCTTTCCTGTCAACTCGTACTCTGAGGCTTTTCGTTTCGACCGGAACATTTTGAGTTGACCAGTCCGAGTAACCTGAATTAGTTACCACTACTCCCAGTCGGGCAGGATCAGACCCCTCGAATTCAACCGAACTCTTAAGCCAACAAGAAGGAGAAACTCTTACCATAACTCCAGCTTGATCATACTGGTTCACTGGAGAGAATTTGGCTCCGACAACCAGAGAGAAATCGCCTGTTAGAGAGAGAAACAGAAAATGCCCATTGTCATTCCGAAACCCATAATGTGTTCTCTGCCAGAAATCTGTTGGAGCGTCTGTCCTGACGATCAGATTCCCGTCCTCCAATTTCCATTGTTCTGGCTCATTGAACCATGTAAAACGTTTTATTGTTTCTGCATCGAAATAGGACAAATTCATTACCTCCGCAAGTTTGGTTTCCTAGATTATATCGTGCGAGCTAATTAAATATCGGTTTTTATAGTATATAATTGTTTTGAGTTCTCGGAGCCTCCTAATGTTTTTTTGATCTTGCAATACAGTTTGTCCATTGAGAATGGCAGATGTTACAGATACGTTTTTCCTCTATTATGTCGTTTTAAGCCCTTTCCTAAGACTGTCAATGCCGCACGAAAAAAGCTAGGTGTCAGTAGCGTAGTGAAGAAAGTTGTCAAAGCTATAGAGATTCAGATGATTGTCCTAAAGGGCTCAAGAGCAAATCAAATTGAACCACATTTCATAAATGAATCAACAGAAGA
Source organism: Mesotoga sp. UBA6090 (assembly GCF_002435945.1). NCBI lineage: Bacteria > Thermotogati > Thermotogota > Thermotogae > Kosmotogales > Kosmotogaceae > Mesotoga > Mesotoga sp. UBA6090. The sequence continues at coordinate 33,010 of NZ_DIXC01000042.1, read as the reverse complement.
ATTCATCCGTTTATCGAGGTGAGTTATGTACTGGAAATATGCAATCAAAAGAGTTCTCTATGGGCTATTGATGTATGCAATTCTGATCTTTATTTTCTCGGCTCTATTCAATACTGTCATGGAACAGACGTTGAGGGCGCAGATCGAGGAACAAATCAGGGGCGAGACGATGCGAATGACAAGTCTCAATGAAAGTCAGCTTGAGAACTACGTCATAAATCGGAGAAACGATCTATACTCTCTCTATCGCCTGAACAAACCTGTTGCTGAGAGAATAATCTGGCGAACATGGGACACGTTAACTCTGAATCTCGGAAATTCCACGATAATAAGGTCTTCAAAAGGCAGCAGAAGTGTGTGGGATGTGGTTTCCGAAGCAGTTCCGAAGACTCTTCTCCTCTTTTCTGTAGCAATGCTCATAGACATTGTTCTAGGTCTTCTTCTGGGACTGAAGAAAGCTCAAAAAGCCGGCGGATTTCTGGATAAAAGCACATCAATTGGAACAATGGTGGTTTTTGGCATGCCCTCCTGGTGGCTGGGGATGATCATGATCATGTTCTTCGCATACGGAGTGAAGATCTTTCCTTCTGGCGGGCTGCATTCCACACCCCCTCCAGAAGGCATCTCATATTTCTTCGACCTTCTTTATCATCTTGCCCTTCCGGTACTCACACTTGTTGTTATTGGATTTTGGGGGCGAGCCTTCCTTACGCGAAACATAGTCCTTGGAGTACTTCAGGACGACTACATAATGGCAGCAAGAGCTAGGGGAATTCCCGAAAGAAAGGTATTATACGGGCACACAATGAGAACATCGGCCCCGCCAATCGTCACAATGTCACTTCTAGCTTTGCTAGCCTCTGTGGGGGGCAACATAGTGTACGAAGGGATTTTTTCTTGGCCAGGAATGGGAAACCTATACTGGATTGCTTTACAGCAGAATGATGTTCCAGTCCTTATGGGAAACCTTGCAATAACTACGGGGTTATATATTTGTGGTCTTGTAATCCTGGATCTCATCTATGGTTTTCTTGATCCAAGGATCAAGGTGGGTGGAAGACAATGACTGTAAGTGATTTCAGAAGATCGGCAAGCGAATTCTGGAGAGAATTCAGAAAGGTTAGATCTGGAGTGTTCGGTCTTATCTTTCTTGCAATATTCATCTGTATTCTAATTTTCGAACCGGTCATTGTACCTTATCCAGAAGCCAATGAAAAGTGGAGAGATGTAACTTACTGGCAAGACCTCCCCTCGAGCGCGCCGCCCTCGTGGATCAATCTCTTCACCTCAAAGAAACGCGCTGTTTCGGAATCGATAGAGGAATACACTTTTTCAGAGACCCTCGCGGGCGCAATGAGAATACAGGAATATGTCTTTGAATATGATTACTCCGCATCTGTTGCTCCTTCAGATGTTGTTTTCCACGCTTCTGGAGTTGGTAAGCCCACTGTGGTTATCTCGATTCAAAGGCCCGACGGACTTTCAATTGATCTATATAGAAAGCAGCTTGAAATGTCTCCAGCTCAGGATGCCAGAGTCTCTATAGACAGATCGGCGCAGACTGCAGCAATGAATTTTGGCAAGAAATACTCTCCTTCAGAAGGGGTCCAGCTTCAAACGATCAAGACCACCGATGTGCTCTTCTCCGAAGCAAAGCAAGGGATATTTAGAAGTCCTTCTCCTCTCGCCGGAATATACAAACTGAAGGTAACTCTCCTGCTTCAAAAAGCAGAGGAAAAGGTAGAGGACGCCTTCGTGACTGTTGCGGGAAGGGTGCATGGAATTCTTGGAACGGATAACTCCAAGAGAGACATCTGGAGCGGGGTAATCGCCGGTGTAAAGTGGGCAATGTTAATTGGACTCCTTACAGCACTTGTTTCAGTTTCAATTGGTGTCGTGTATGGTGTCATAAGCGCTTACGTTGGCGGATGGAAAGACTCCCTCATGCAGCGTATATTCGAGATATTCATAAGTGTTCCAATGCTTCCCGTTCTCATCGTAATGAGTGCAGTCTTCAAGCCGAACATATGGGTAATGATAGGAATAATGTGTATATTCTACTGGGTTGGACCCGTCAAGACCGTCAGGAGCATGGGACTCCAGATAAAGGAAGAGACCTACATAGAGGCCTCAAGAGCTCTCGGGGCATCTAATACGAGAATAATCTTCAAGCATATGGTACCTCTGCTTATCCCATACGCCTTCGCTTCAATGGCGCTCAATGTTCCCGGAGCTATCGTTGTCGAGGCCACGATAAGTCTATTGGGCCTTGGGGACGCGACAATTGTTACCTGGGGTCAGATACTGCAGGCAGCTAACAGCGGCGGCGCGATGCTGAGCGGAATGTGGTGGTGGGTAGTACCGCCTGGGATGGCAATAGCCTTCATGGGAATGACATTCGCGTTTGTCGGGTTTGCAATGGATAAGATACTGAACCCGAAACTGAAGACGAGGTAGCGACTATGGATAACATATTGACTGTAGATAACCTCAAGCTTTACTACTATACGAGCAAAGGTGTGGTTAAGGCTGTAGACGACATTTCTTTTTCTCTGAATAAGGGAGAGACTCTTGGTCTCGTTGGAGAGTCTGGCTGTGGAAAGACAACTACAGGCTTCGCCCTTCTCAAGATGCCCACTCCCCCCGGAAAGATTGTCGGAGGAAGGATAGAGATCGACGGTATAGACATAACTCCTCTGCGAGAGAATGAAATGAGAAGGAACATCCGCTGGGAGAAGATTTCCATGGTCTTTCAGGGTGCTATGAATACTCTCACTCCCGTTTACACAATAGGAAAACAGATGTTGGAGACTTTGCAGGAACACAGGGAGATGGAGAGGGAAGAAGCGAGAAAGAGGATAGAGAAGTATCTCAACCTAGTTGGACTCTCGGGCGATATAGTAAAGAGATATCCACATGAACTCTCAGGAGGAATGAAACAGAGAATCGCCATCGCCACCGCCCTCTTTCTCGAACCGAAGGTAATAATCTGTGACGAACCTACCACAGCCCTGGATGTTATAGTGCAGGCTCAGATTATAAACCTTCTCAAAGACCTTAAAGAGAAGCTCGACCTTTCATTCATCTTCATAACTCACGATCTTGCAACGGAGGCGGAGGTGTCAGACAGGATAGCAGTTATGTATGCTGGAAAGATAGTGGAGATAGGAACAAACCAGCAGATATACGGAGAACAGGGACCCTGTCATCCGTATACGAGAAACTTGCTGGCTGCAACTCCCAGACTTCACGCAAAGGTAAGCGAACTATCGTTCATCCCCGGTGCTCCTCCGGACTTGCTCGAACCTCCATCGGGCTGTAGATTCCATCCGAGATGTTCCCTGGCCATGGATAAGTGCAAAGAAGAAGAACCACCCCTTATTGAGATAGAAGAGGAACACATGGTGGCCTGCTGGAGGTGTGAGAAGAGATGACCGAAAAGATCATTGAAGTGAAAGACCTTCAGAAGTGGTTTCCAATAAGAAGAAGCATATCCCAGTTCTTCAAGGGTGAACACAACTACGTCAAAGCAGTTGATGGAGTATCCTTCTCAATAAACAGGGGCGAGATATTCGGTCTTGTCGGAGAGTCAGGATGTGGAAAGACTACAACGGGAAAGCTTATCATGAAACTCCTCGAGCCCACAGACGGCACCATGTTTCTAAACGGAGAGGATGTCACTCATATAGAGAAAGATGAACTGAAGAGATACAGAAGGAACGTACAGATGATCTTTCAGGATCCATACGCTTCCATGAACCCGAGGTTCAAGATAAGGGACGTTATGGAAGAACCTCTCATAATACACAAACTAGGAGAAGACAGGAATGCAAGAATGGAGATGATAGAGAAGGCTTTAATGGAAGTCAAGCTCAATCCTCCAGATGAATTCCTTGTGAGGTATCCCCACATGTTATCCGGTGGTCAGAGACAGAGGGCCGCTACTGCGAGGACTCTTCTTCTCAATCCCGAACTGCTCGTTGCAGATGAACCCGTATCCATGATAGACCTTTCAACCAGGGCAGAGATACTCCACATGATGAAGGAAGTGCAGAGAGACCTCGGACTGACTTATCTCTACATAACTCATGATCTCTCTACTGCGAGATACTTCACGGACAGGATAGCGGTCATGTACCTTGGAAAGATAATAGAGATAGGAGTTCCCGATGATGTTATAGACAATCCCGTTCATCCATACACAAGGGCTCTCATTGCTGCAGTATGTGAACCGGTAGCCGGAAAGGTAAACAAACCCAAGGTAGTACCTATAAAGGGAGAGATTCCATCTGCTGCCAATATTCCAAAGGGCTGCAGATTCCATCCGAGATGTCCTTATGCAAAAGAAGAATGCTGGGAGAAGGAAGAACCTCAACTACAGGAGATAGAAGAGGGCCACTTCCACGCCTGCAGAAGATGGAAGGAAGTAGCTGAAGAGAAAAACCGGGGTTGCGGGTAGCAGGTAGGTGGTAGGAAGAGCAAAGGATCAGTTCCAAGTTGCAAGTTGTGAGTTGTAAGAGCAAAGGTCGGGGTCAGAGGTTGGTGGTTGGGGGTCGGAAGATCAAGACAAACCGGTTCTCCGCTTTATGGTTATCCTTTCGCCGAGGAGAGCTGTGAAGCAATAGCATCAAGATTCCGACCAGGAACTTTGTCGGAATGACAGAATCTGGCTTTTAGGAATAACCATTCGCTGTCATCCCGAACTAGTTTCGGGATCTGGTTTTGCGGTCTCGGCGGGGGACGGAGGACTGTTGACGGGCAACGTGGTTTCATCAGCGTCAGCGGGTTCTCGCTTTTAAGCGCACAGCGGTTCTTATCCTTGCAACTTGGAACAGGCAACTTGCAACTGATCTTCCCGAAGGACCAAGGACGTTTTCTCCTTCATTATCCTCAACGCTCTGACCTCTGGCATCAATCTCGGATGTCCTTGTAAGAAACAAAAAAAACGGAAGATACGCTGGGTCAAACCCCCAGTTCTTTTAGATTTATCTAGGAAACTTATATTCTCGCCAATTTAAGCTCTTTTTTGCAGCTCCGGATCAGTAAGACATTTCCAATATCCTTTCCAGGTCTTTAGTTTTCAGGTTGCCCGGTGTCACTTCGACAAGAGCTCCCATCGTTCTCATAGCATCCTCAGCAAGCCTTCCAAGCATAGACTTCTCTACTCCAAGTTCCTCTAGACTTATATCGATGTCAACGCTTTTTTGAAGCCTGTGTATTATCTCTATTGACATTTTTGAAAGCCTATCGATATCTATTTCACTTTCAGGAGCTCCCATTATTTGAGCTACTCTGGCCAGTCTCTCTTTTGTATGAGGCCTGATGTAATCAAAGAAAGCAGGACCGGTTGCACAAAGTCCAGCTCCATGTGTAGCATCATAATGGGCGCTTATGGGATGCTCGAGGGAATGATTTGCAATACAGCCAGAAAGTGTTTCACAAATGCCTGCCGCGGTACTTGCCCATGCAAGAGCTGTTCTAGCTTCGATGTTGTTGCCATCCCTGTAAGCTATAGGTAGATAATGATTTATAAGCGACATGGCTTCCAACGCGAGAAGGTCCGAAGTTGGTTGGTGGTTTGTATTTATGTAGGACTCTATAGCGTGGTAGAAAGCGTCCATTCCGGTTGCCGCCGTTTGATAGGGTGGAAGAGTCTTCATAACCTCGGGATCAACAATGGAAACTGTAGGAAATGTTTGATCAAATCCAACACCAATCTTCTCGTTAGTTTCTGTATTCGTCACTACTGCAAAGGGATCTGACTCGGTTCCGGTTCCGTGAGTAGTGGGAATAGCGATGACTGGTAACGCCGATTTGGGAACTCTTCCTCCCCCAGATCCCGTATAATCCCAGCAATGACCGCCATCCTTGGCGACCACAGCAATTAGTTTTGCCGAATCTACAGGGCTTCCCCCACCGAGACCAATGATTAGATCGCATCCTTCATTGTTCGCAAACTCCGCGCCTTTATCAACCGTAGATGAAAGAGGATTTGGAACTATCTCATCAAATACGACCGTTTCTACTCCATTCTTCTCTAGAATAGCTATAACCCTATCAAGAAGACCCGTCTTTTTCGTACTGCTCTTACCAGTTACAATTAGTGCCTTTTTGCCCAAAGACTTTGCAAACTCTCCAACTCTGTTTACTGATCCAACGCCAAATACTAGCCTTGTAGGCAAAAAATACTCGAAATTCAAAGTCCTATCCACTTCATAAACCTCCTTAATGTCTATAATCGAAAACAAATTATGGGATGTAACTCATACCACAGTGCTTCAATCATGGAACTCAAAACTATCACCGGCCATAAGCTCTCGCACTTCGACAGGAAATCTTTCTGCGATCTTCTTCACTACGTTGTCACCTGTGCAGTGACCAATATGGAAATTATCGATATCGAAACCCAATAGATATTCAAAGATTTCTTCGAGCTCCTCTTCAGTCTTATGCAGCAAGTGTAAACCCCCAACCACATTCTTCACTTTTCCAAATCCCGAGGCCTGCTTCACGATGTTACCAATCCCCCTGTGTGAGCAGCCGGTTATTACTGTCACGTTACCATTCTCAAGAACAGAGAGAGACAGCTCATCGTCGAAGAAATCTCTCTTCTTGATCCCTTCAGTAATCTTCACGTGCTTTTCTCCAGGTCTTTCTTCAGTAACAAAAGGTGCTGCAGTCATTACATGGATTCCGTCAGCAATTTCCTTTGAAGTCCCCACTGTTTCAACAATTGCTCCGAGGCGCTCATATTCGGTTCTCCCATCTTCAGGGCTGGAAAGTGTTGTCTCACTGAACTTCCTCTCAAAGCTTCCTTCACCCACCAGTACTTTCTTTCCCCCGGCCTCCCGAAGCACACTTCCCAGCCCTCCAAGATGATCATAGTGACCATGGCTAATTACTATCAATTCAATTCTGGAGAGATTTATTCCTAGCTTTGTGGCATTCTTAACTGCGACATCAGTAGATCCCGTGTCAAACAGATAGTTTTTACCGTTTAATTCAACGAAGAAAGACACACCGTGTTCGCTTTCAAAGCCTTCAATAGCCTTGTCATTGCACAGAACAGTTATCTTCATATCCATTCTCCTTCCTGAATCTGGGTTCCCCAGTCCTCCACTCTGAATTAATGTAATTCTTGAGTGAATCAGAGAATCTACCGATACTGCCAGTAAAATCCACAAAGCTTTCTGATATCATGATTTGCTCACAATCCGTGAGCCTGATTGTCAAGTTCATTACATTCGACCTCGAATGAGTCCTTTCATTGAGATCGTCATCAGAAACTCTAAGAAGAGCATTATAACAATCACTGGTCCAGGGGGTATATCAAACACGTATGAAATGAACATGCCAATAACACTTGCTACAACTGCCATGCTTACCGAAATCACAATCATACTTCTAAACGAACGTGCAACTAGCTTCGAAGTAACCGCAGGAATCACCAGGAATGCGGTAACCAGAATAATTCCAGCGATTTTTACAGAACTTACCACACTGAGACTTATACCAATCAGTACTCCGTAATGTATGAAGCCAACGGGCACACCAAAGTGTTTTGCCATCCCCTCATCATAAGAGTAATACAAGAGCTCACGATAAAATACCGTAAAAAAGACTATTGCGGCAATGTCAGCTATCAGAAGCATCCAAACATCTTCAGGAGTTACCATCAAAATGTTCCCAAAGAAAAGTCCCATTACATCGGGAGTGTAACCTTTCACAAATGAGAGGGCAATTACGCCCAATGCCATTGATAGAGGAAGTAACATTCCGATAACACTGCTTTCAGACAACTTATTCTTTCTCGTAAAATAGCTTACTGCAACAGCAAAAACCACGGCAGTGATCGCAGCCATAAATATATAGTCGGTCCCTAGAAGCAGGCCGAAAGCAATGCCTCCGAATGTTGCGTGAGCTGCACCGTCTCCAATAAATTCAATCTTTCTTAGCACTACTACACTTGAAAAAAGCCCGGTAAGCGCACTTACGAGAATCGCTGCAAATATTGCGTTTCTAAGGAAAGCATATTCAATAATATCTCTAATAAAATCCTGAATCATATGTTATGTTCCCTCTCGAAGTGGTCCCTGGACCTTATGAAGAGATCAAAATCACCGGAGAATGCCAATTGCACCTCTTCAGGCGTGATTCTGTCCGCCGCAGTGTGGCAATGAAGAGTCTTGTTGATACACATCACAGTATCACATGCTTCGAAAACCATTCCAATGTCGTGGCTTATCATCAATATTCCCATATTCTTCTCATTCTTTAGAAAATCCAGCAGCCTGTAAAAAGAAGCTTTTCCCATCTCGTCCACACCAGCTTCAGGCTCGTCAAGTATTAGCAATTCAGGATTGGAAGCCAATGCCCTTGCTAGCATTAATCGTTGATACTCACCGCCGGATAGCGTACCGGCCTTCCTATCTTTCAGATCCAGGATTCCCACTGTTTCAAGGAGTTCCTCCACTCTCCTCCAATCGCTTTTTCTAAAGCTTTTCAAAATTCCGCGTTCCCCGTAAAGTCCCATGCCGGCCACTTCTCTCACCCTTATAGGAAAGTCGCGTTGTCTTTCCGGATTCTGAGATAAGTATCCTATTCTGCCCGAAACAAATATCTTTCCCGAATAATCGTTAAGATCGCCAACAATAGCCTTGATTAGAGTTGTCTTTCCGGCCCCGTTCGGTCCAATTATCCCGACAAATTCTCTACGAGACATATCGAAAGAAACATCTCTGAGAATCCAGTGACTTCCAATCTTATAGCTAAGATTCTCTACTCTGAGAATTCTACTCTCCATCAAATACCCTCTTCATTTCGATCAGATTCCACTGAAGCAACTCAATAATACTGCCCATCGAGATGCCAAGACTATCCAATTCTCCATATTTTACAGAGGTCTCATCCGTCAATATATCTAATGCTCTCTTCGATTGCTGGTATTCCGCAAACATCCCAATCACATCCTGATTCCTTACGAAATCAACTAGTTTCATTATTTCCCCAATCGTGGGCTCATCTCCAACACCCTCCAGAACAGGCTCAAGCTGTATTCCATATCTTCTGAAAAAGTATGAGAAGCTGGGATGAGCTACAATTACAGTTTTTCCTTCAAATCTCTCCAAATATGAGGCTGTTTTGTCGTTGAACTCTTGAAGATTCTTGATCAAACTCGCCGCACTAGAAGAGAAGAATTCGGAATTGCCAGGATCAAGAGTAGACAATGTTCTAACTAGAATTGGAACCACATAATCCGACAGAATAATCGGATCGAGCCATATGTGAGGATTATCATGGTGTCCGGATTCATCGTCATCACCATTCTCCTCTTCATTCACAAGAAGCTCATCCGGCAAAAGACTCCCGATATATATAACAGTCTTTCCCCGTGAAGTCAAATCATCAAGATAAGGTTCCAGGAAAACTTCCAGATCCAGACCATTCGCAATCACCAAATCTGCATCGTTGAGCTTTCTTATGTCTGAGATCTTTGGGGAGAATATGTGAGGATTCTGACCTGGTCCAATAAGAAGATCTACCTGCGCCTCCTGACCGGCGATTTCTTTGAGAATCAAATAGTAAGGGTTTATTGTTGCAACGATTTTTAGCGGCAATGCAGTAGCTGCAAATAGAAAAATCAGCAGAATTGAACTCATCATCGGTCTAATTCTCACATTTTTCCCTCCTCGATATCGGAGAATATTTTTCTTTTGCATTCTCCACAGATTCCGATGAAATAGAAAACGTGGTCCGTAATCGTAAAGTCCCGATCTTCAGCAACTGATTCTGCATGTGAGTCGGCAATGCACTCATAAAATGGTTCCGTTTTATGACATTTCTTGCAGTGCAGAAAATGAACCGGCTCCTTCTGACGACTGAAATAGAACCTGGTCTCACACTCAAAAGATACGGAACGTATTAATCCCTCTTCTTCCAGAAAGGCAAGGCTTCTGTACACGCTTGAGAGATTCGGGCTTCCTTTGAGCATTTCGTGGATTGAATCTGCATTAAGCGGCGCATCAGAATTGTTAATTATCTCAAGGATTTCTCGTCTAAGCGATGTCAATTTTCTCAAAAAGCACCTCCTGCTTGCATATCATTTGCGCAACTCACTTGCAACTTATTTTCTCATGTTCAGCCTGCGCTGTCAATTCGGCAGCTGAAGAAGATCTCTTTTCTCAGATCAAAAAGACTTCAAGGCGGCTCTGAAAACAGCAAGGGGAAAGACATTTGCAAACTGGAATGCGCCAGTTATCTCTATTCCCGGGTCTCTCAAGAGGATCAAGACTTTACCGGAAGTGTCTTGCCAGACTTCTCCATAGACTCTAATTCTTTTTCTGTAGAATCTCTGAAAATCAATAGAACCCTGAACGAAGAGCGCTGCCTCTTCAGACCTGACTCTTGCAACGACATCATTGCCGATGATACTGAACCCATTTATGTCTGTAACGATGAATTCTATCCAAATTATCTTTCCCATGAAGCCTCCTGACTTGTATGAATTCAGGTTTCTCCTTACAAATGAGGCTTCATAGACTTGAGAATTGTCGTACAATGAGAAGATTCCTCTCCTATTACTGAAAGCATCTCTATAGGCATCTCTTATCTCCGATGAGTATTGAGATGTTTCCTCGTAAGTTAAGGGTCTCGCCAGACCTTGCCTCACAATTTCCCCGTTTACAAATGTGCCGTTGGAATCGAAGACGTAGGCAAGATGCCTACCATAAGTGTCCTTTCCGTGGAGCTCAAGAGTAACCTTTCCGCTGTCAAGCGTCATCTGCTCCAAAAACCCTCTCGCTTCTTCTGCGAACTGTCCCTCAGGTTTACTCCCCGGCCTGATCTCGGGCGCATCTATTCCAATAAGTCTTACGGTACCATCGAGAGCCCTTACTGTCAGGGAATCACCGTCGATTACCGAGGTGACCGCAGTCACAATCTTTGAACGGTCACATTCTTGCAGAAGAAAGAGTGCAAATAAAAATGCGTAAACTGCAATCAAACCCCACTTTCTCTTCATCGTCCACTCCTCCTTCGTCAACTTCTATCGTTTGGTCTCACAAATATGACTTTCGGTCTTGGCTCCCAACCAATATACTACAGGCCCTCCAAAAACAAGTGTCTGATTTTGTATGTCAAAGGTTAGAATATAGACGTTGGTAGCACAAAGGTGGTGTGAGAATGTTATCTGAAAACCTTCCCGAAAACTTCTCTGATCTTGTGGTGCAGGTTGTTATGAACATTGAAGATGCGATAGCGATTTTCGATGAAAACTCACAGGTAGTGTTTTCAAATGATAGCGGCTCAGTATTGATAGAACACAGTGGAGAAGAAATCGCAAAGAAGATAAAAGACTTTAAACATTCAAGTGAGGATTCTATGATGTATCGTCACATGAAGCGGAGCGGAAGGTGGCTGAGATTCTACATCAAGAGATTGATGGCTGCAGAAAAGAGATATTTTCTTTTTGTGGCTGAGGACATCTCCGACCTCAAACTGGCAGAACAGACTATCGCACAACTCGCTCACTTCGACGGCGAAACCGGTCTTCCAAACTACGTGCTTTTCAGAGATAGACTGAACATGGCGCTATTTAGGAACAGGAGAAACAATCTGTCATCAATGGTGGCCGCCCTTGAGCTTTGCAGCAGTGACGGCACTTCAAGTATAGAGGAATCAACCATAATAAACATGACGGATGAACTAATAAAGGGGATCAGAAAGAGCGACACACTTTGCAGATTCTCTCGACGCGAATTCCTCTTGCTTGCAGAAGATCTCAAAGATCAAAGGAGTGCAAGCACTATACTCCGAAAGGCACTTGACTCGTTCGAAAACTGGAAAGCAGTCAGCGGAGAACCTTCTCTGGAACTCAATTCGGGATTCGTCTTGCTTCCAAGGGACGGGGTTGATCCCGAGCAGCTTGTTAACAAGGCCTTCGCATCTATTCAGAATCGAGTGCCCGGAAAATGAAGGTCCTCCTAATAGTGGTCTCACTTCTCGCGATGCTGCTTATCGCGCCTTTCCTGATACCGGTCAATGACCTTGAGGACACCGTAAATCCTAGAATTTTGGCCGACAGTGATAGCATGTTTGCAGAAATCAACAACATTGAGATACATTATAAGATTTTCGGCGAGGGTGCTCCTTTGATAATTTTACTTCATGGATTCGGCGCAAGCGCATTTTCCTGGCGTGAGGTTATAGAACCTCTATCTGAAGAGTTCACCGTTGTCGCATTTGATAGACCGGGGTTTGGTCTCACTTCCAGACCTATTGGAGAAGAACTGAAGGCTTTCAATCCTTATTCTCTAGAGGGCCAGGTGGAACTTACGGCATTACTAATGCAGTATTTTGGATTTGAGAAGGCTATCCTAATTGGGAACTCGGCCGGTGGACTCGCTGCGCTGGAAACAGCGCTGAAGTACCCAGAAAAGGTTCTTGGACTGGTACTTGTAGATGCTGCGATATACAATGCCGACGCAGATAATTTTTTATTCAGACTCTTGACAAGCACCCCGCAAGGCAGATATCTTGGCCCGCTCTTGTCCAGAGCTTTCCTGAGAAACTCACGAGATCTGCTCGATCTGGCTTGGTACGATACCGACAAGCTCACCCCGGATATTCTTGAAGGATACGAAAAACCATTGAAGACGGAAAACTGGGACAGGGCTTTATGGGAACTGACGCTTGCAAGAAAAGCTTATGACTATTCAAAAATCCCTATGATATCTGTACCATCGTTAGTTATCACCGGAGATAACGACAAAATAGTTCCCGTTGAGGACTCAGTAAGGCTTGCGAAAGAGCTCCCATTAGCTCAGTTGTCCATCATTCAAAATACCGGTCACCTGCCACACGAGTAAAGCCCTGGGGAGTTTCTCGGGATTGTAATGCCTTTTCTGAGATCGCTAGCGACAATAAACTAAAGGATTGGAATCCAAATAGAATATGGCGCTAGAATGTGGAAAAGAAACAGCGCCCATGTGACTATCATCAGACCTTTGTGTATGGGTCTCCATTTCTTCTTCATAGACGCAACATACTTTCCCAGCAAATAGACTATGAACTGCGCAAATACCCCGATGAACACAAGACTGCCACTGTAAAGTACGAAACCCCCCGTCGCAAGATAACCGTGATACAAGGCTGTTAAGAGAAGAATTGCTCCAGTCCAGGGATGAACAGTTGCCAGTATTACCATAAGTTTCTTGAAACCCTCCCAGGGAAACCGCTCAAGCCTCTTGTTGAATTTGCGGTAGAACCATCTTGTCAGAAAAAGGGATGTGTTTATGAAAAGAAGAATGAAGCTTATCGATCCAAGAGTTTCTATCCACGCGTTCACTTTCACACCTCCAACACAACAACAAACATACAAACAAGATACCACTTTTCGCTCTCGAAACGCCCTTTTCAAAGAGTCGGAAATAGGACTCGAATGCTGAAATCTTGTCTGCAAGAAACGAAACAACCATAGGTCATAGGGGGAAATCGAGTTTCGTTTAGAAGTGTAATATGAAGTGTCATGAAATACTCAGTGAAACCAGCTTCTCATAAAGAAGCAGATAGTGTAGCTGTTTTCTATTTAGAGCCTTGTCAGCCGTATGCTCTTTCAGAGAGAGCCTGCCACCTATTCCAGTTCGGTAGAAATTCTGACAAAGGTTCTCAAGACAACAGACTACTCATGGATCTTTCCTAGCAACCAGGCCATGTTTTCGCCGAGAACCCTCATCGTTCGAATTCCCTCTTTATCCTTCTCGAAATCCCCTTTTCGCCAGGCTATCGAGAGATTCCAGTATGATGAACCGGGAATTATCATCTGAGAGATAAGGAAAAAGTGATTGACAGAATCGAATGCGTGAATCGATCCTCCTCTTCGAACCGCTACTACGGCCGCACCCACTTTTCTCTTGAACATAGCGTTGTTGGCAAGCGCCACCATTCCAGCTCTGTCAATCAGAGCCTTCACCTCGGGCGAGAGATCTGCAAAATACGTTGGCGTCCCAAAGATAATTCCGTCTGCATCAAGCATCTTTTCTATGCAACCGTTCACATAATCATCATCAATTGCGCATCTCTTGTTCTTCGTCTCGAAGCAAACATTGCAGGCAGTGCATCCCATTACACGACTACCGCCAATTTGGACTATCTCGGTATCTATTCCTTCATCATTTAGAACGGCGAAGACTTCTTCAATCATCTTAGAGGTGTTTCCATCAATGCGCGGACTTCCATTAAAGGCTACCACTTTCATTCTTGACCTCCAGCCACATGGTTGAAAAATGGAGGGGCCACCCCCTCCACTAATCTATCATCTAAACATCTCTTCATTCAACCCTTGATAAGTCTCTTCGCCTCATCTAGTGAGGGTATCTTCCCTGATAGAACGATCTTCCCGTCCACTGCGACAGCGGGAGTCGATACTATTCCCTTCTCCATAATCACCATCATGTCTGTTACCTTCTCCACTATCGCATCTGAACCCATCTCTTCAACGGCCATCTTCATAATCTTTTCTGTCTGCTTGCACCTCGGACAGCCTGAACCAAAGATTTCGATCTTCATTGTGCAACCTCCTTAATCCTAAAATAGATTTCCATATATGAATCCCCACAGTGTGGAGAATACCACTACCAGTCCAAAGTAAGTGAATGCTCTCTTCTTTCCGAGAAGTCTTGTGATAACTATCATGCTAGGCAAACTAAGTGAGTTACCAGCCATGAAGAGCGCCAGGGCAGGACCTTTGCCCATTCCCAGAGACATGAGCGACTGGACGATAGGCACTTCGGTCAGAGTCGCAAAATACATGAAAGCTCCAAAGACGGATGCGAAGAGAGTTGAGCCGAGCCTGTTACCTCCAAGAAGCGATTCCACGAAACTTTGCGGAAGCGCGCTGGATATTATTCCAGCGGCAAAGACCCCAAAGAAAAGATACGGCAGGATCTTCTTTGCAAAATCCCATGTTTCACCTATCCACTGATTTCTCAGTTCTCCCTTGAAACGTATAGCCATCACAAAAACTGCAATAGCGGAGATAATCAGTATTGATGACTTAACAATCGGGTTGATAGCCAGCCCGCCAACAATTAAGAAAGTCATCTGGAGACCCAGAAAACCAATCGCCTCGGGCCAAGAAACCTGATCATCCGATTCCTGAGTCGCAAAACCTCCTGATCCCTTTTCTCTAAAGATGCTCTGCATCATTAAGCCAATCAAGATTGCCGAAGTCAAGGCCCCAACGATTCTCACAAGTGCTATTTCCCATCCAATCGCGCTTCCAGTAAGAAAGATCGCGGCAACGTTTATTGCCGGACCGCTAAAGAGAAAGGCAACTGCCGGTCCAAGACCGGCGCCTCGTTTGTAGATACCACCGAAAAGAGGGAGAATCGTACACGAGCAAACGGCTAGAATTCCGCCAGAGACAGAGGCAATCGGATAAGAGATAATCTTTCGGGCATCTGGGCCGAGCAGCTTGAGTATTGCGTCTTTTCGTATGAATACAGTGATTGTGCCTGCTATGAAAAAGGCAGGCACTAGACAGAGAAGTACGTGTTCTCTTGCATATGAACCAAGCATTGTAAAACCGCTGATTATTGCATCTTGTACATATTGACTTCCAAAAGGAAGAAAATAGAAAACCAGAAAACCAGCTGCTAACAATCCAAATCTCGTCACTTCTTTCTTTGAATCTTTCTCCATCTCAAGAATGCCTCCTATT
Organism: Mesotoga sp. UBA6090; assembly: GCF_002435945.1. Lineage (NCBI taxonomy): Bacteria > Thermotogati > Thermotogota > Thermotogae > Kosmotogales > Kosmotogaceae > Mesotoga > Mesotoga sp. UBA6090. Next base: position 17,292 of record NZ_DIXC01000042.1, on the reverse strand, counting down.
CACTCATGCTGCTAGCCTGTGCATAAATCGCCTCAATACTTTCCTTGCCGGTTATTTTCTCGAGTATCATCGCCATCAGTAGTGTCCCCGGAATGTTTATCGCCAGTCTGAGCAGAGCGAACCCTGCTCCCAGCGATCCCATCTCGAACATAAACATCGGAATCTTAGTTGTTGACCATGCTCCAATGAAGATCAGCACGTTCGAAAACTTCACTCCTTTCTTCATGAAGACTGCTGCTATTGGAAAGGCTCCATATAAAGGCCCCGCCGCAGCCGCTCCAAGAAGAAAGGAAAGTACTATTCCCTTAATGCCTGATTCCTCTCCCAGATGTCTGATAATCTTCTCTCTCGGAATCCAGACATCGAGAAGGCCCAATAGAATAAATATCGGAGGAATAACGGACAACATTTCTAGAAAACTCGATCCAGTAATGCTCAACGCGTTGCGCCCAACCTGATTGTCGACGGCAAATACAGCAGAAACGACCGCTGCCATTGCCAGCGGAAAGATATACCTTTTCGCCTTCATCCCAGAATCATTCCCATAAGACCAGCCACAATAAACGAGAATACGAATGCCATCACATTTCTCATAATCGTCAGCCCACTTCCGAAATATTTCTTCTCTACCGGAAAAGTGACAACTCCTACCATCATCAGAGTGGAGATGAAAAGAGCTATCTGAGGTATCCCGGCACCATTATCGAGCAACATGGCCGCCGTAGGAAAAGCGACAAAACCGGGGATCAGCGTGATAGACCCCACTACTGAAGCTATCAGCAACCCCCAAACTCCCGAACTTTCTCCTAGCAGCTGCGAGATTGTGTCGGGATTCAGCAGCGCGATAAGCAATCCGATAAAAAGCAGAATAGCAATAAGTTCAGGTAGAATTCCCTCAAATGATCTCCATGCTTTTTTGAGCGCCATAAGAGTCTTTTTTCGACTTCCAATGAGAGAGATAACTAGAAGAGATCCAGTTATTAAATAGATTACGATGCTGTACACAGTCATCTACTCCGATTCTTGTAATGACACATCAGTGATTGACTTGGCAAGCTCGATAATCTCCAGGACTCTTCTATCTGCTATGCTGAGCTCCTTTCTCGTGCCATTTCTATTCTCCTTGACGAGGCCCGTATCTACCAGTGCCTTAACGTGTCTTGAGAGAGTTGTCTTGTCAATCAAATAAAGGTCATCGAGCTCGCAAATACACATAGTACCCTTTGAAAGATGCTCAAGTATTTTCAGTCGCCAGCTACAACCCAGTGCCTTGAAAAGCATTACTGTCCTCTTGTTCATCAGACACCTCCATTGAAGTACAATCTAGAATAACTTATGTTGCATTGTTGTGCAACAATGAAACTTAACTTTCTGAAAAAGCCCAGAAAACAATAGGCGAGTATCATATCCATATATTCGAATGTGAGAATATTGGAGGTAAATATATTGGAACAGAGACTTGACGTATTCAGCAAATACCTAACAGTTTGGGTGGGAGTAGCTATGTTTCTAGGGGCCATACTGGGCAACATTCTTCCCGGTCTCTCAAATTCCCTGGGAAACTGGCAAATAGCTAATGTGTCAATTCCTGTAGCAATAGTCCTACTTTTCATGATGTATCCGATCATGCTAAAGATTGAGTTCAAAGAGATAGTAAACGTAAAAAAGAACTCCAGGCCTCTTCTGGTAACACTGGTTGTCAATTGGGCGATTAAGCCGTTTACTATGGCCTTTATCTCATGGCTTTTCATGAAGATCTTTTTCAATCCAGTAATTCCTGATGGACTTGCTAATGAGTATGTTGCAGGGATGGTATTGCTGGGATTGGCTCCGTGCACAGCGATGGTTCTAGTTTGGACATATCTTGCAAAGGGAAACATAAACTACGCGCTTGTACAGGTCTCAATTAATGATCTGGTTATTCTCTTTCTTTTCGCACCAATGGGTAAGTTTCTAATAGGAGTATCGACAGGCTTCCCGGTACCCTTCTCAACTATTTTCTGGTCGGTTGTCTTCTATGTGGCGATTCCTCTTTCTTTGGCGCTTCTGACTCGAAGGATAGTGGTGAAAAGAAAAGGCGAGAAATATCTGAACGAAACCGTAATAAGGAGATTCGATCCATTCACGAAGCTTGGACTATTGTTGACCCTTGTACTAGTATTCATGTTCCAGGGCAAGACGATTATAGACAATCCCCTCCACATACTTCTAATAGCCGTCCCTCTCTTGATTCAGACCTATCTAATCTTTTTCATTGGATACTATGCAGTGAAAAAGCTAAAGATAGACTATGCCGAGGCCGCACCATCGACGTTTATCGGCGCGTCGAATTTCTTTGAACTTTCAATAGCGGTTGCACTTATACTTTTCGGTATGAATTCCGGTGCAGCGCTGGCTACAGTAGTCGGCGTGCTTGTCGAAGTACCGGTTATGCTTTCGTTGGTCGCAATAATGAAAAAGAGAAGAGCTTCGTTCGACTTCTCGAAAGGATAGGGGGTAACAGGATTGAAGATGCTTATCTATAATCTCCCAGAAGTCATGAAAAGCCTGGCAGATGAGACAAATCTGAGACTTCTGGGCCTTATCAAACTTCATGAGGAATTATGTGTCTGTGAATTCGAAGATATGCTTGAACTACCGCAGCCGACAGTTTCCAGGCACCTGAAAGCACTGGCTGATTCCAGGTTGATTCAGGCGAGGAAAGACGGTAGATGGAGATATTACAGCATGGCCGATTGCCCAGAGTTTGTTGATGAAGTTTTAAATGTCGCTATCGAGCAATTCGGAATCAAAAAGCGAGAAAGACGCAAGAAGTGTGGTGAAAAGTGATGAGATTAGCATTCTTTTCGGATATACACGGAAATCTTGAGGCTCTCGAAGCAGTGCTGAAAGATATTGAGAGTCAAAACATTGAAAGAATTTACTGTCTCGGAGATCTAGTAGGGTATGGCCCTCAGCCACAAGAGGTTGTTCAAAGAATTCGCGACCTTAAAATCCCTACGATAATGGGAAATTATGATGATGCAATAGGTTATGAAAAGAAAAGCTGCGGCTGCGCATATAATCCCGGCAGAGAAACGGAAGTTGGAGACGAGTCCTTAAACTGGACCATAGACAACACTTCAGCTAAAGCTAAGGAGTTCCTACGTTCACTTCCTCACACATTGGAATTCGAAGAAGAGGGTGTGAAATTTCTTCTTGTTCATGGAAGCCCTGTAGATCATCTACTTGAGTACATAAGGCCAGATACTTCAAGCGAAAGGCTACAGAAAGTGCTGGAGAGGGTCAAAGCTGATGTCATCGTTAACGGCCACACTCATCTTCCTATGGTTCGCTGGGCGATGGGAAAACTCGTCTTCAATGATGGAAGTGTTGGCAGACCAAAGGATGGAAACCCTGAAGCCTGCTATCTGATTGTCGATGTTATCCAGCAGAGCGTCTCATATGAGTTTCGAAGAATAGAGTATAACGTTAAGTCTACAATTGAGAAAATGATTGAGGTCGGGCTGCCAGCAGAACTTGCTTTAGTCCTTTTGCTCGGCAAAGGATACAAAATGGGGCCGTCGAAACTTAAGAATACCATGGACTTCAGAATCTAAAGCTCTTTCGCTGGAGATTGAGATCGATTGCAATTGTTTGAAAGCCTTTCTAAGAAAGAGATTCTGAAATGAATTCAGATGACGGGATAAGGAACTACTAGCCATGCGCAGCGCCACTATCCACCTCGGTTGCAAGCCCACCTTGGAAGACTGGCGAAGTCAAACCGTAATTGCATAACTGCTTTTTTGTGGGGGTGAGACGTGAAACTGAAGAGAATCATTACCATCTGCTTACTACTGCTCGTCTTGATCAGTATTACTTATTTTGCGTACGATGAAATCAAACTCATTTCTCAGTCTTCGAAGTCTCGAGAATCCATTCTTGAAGAACAGGATGATCCTTTTCTTCCAGAAGATTTTGTTGTTCTTTATTACTTTCACGGAACTATCCGTTGTAAGGTATGCCTGGACATGGAGGCAAACGCAAAGAAAGCAGTCGAGACATACTTTTCTTCACAATATGGAACGGGGACCTTGAGGTGGGAAGTGGTAAACATAGACCTTCCGGAGAATCACCACTACCTCGAAGATTACACTATCATGTATAACACTCTTGTCATCCAGCAATACATAGACGGGAAGCCCGGTGAATGGAAGGAACTGTGGCATGCCTGGGACCTTTCAGAAGAGGAAGACCAGTACATTGAATATGTGAGAGATGAAGTAGCTTCTTTTTTGGGGGTGAACTGATGGACAACTTTGCGTTTTCAATGATTTCCGCTCTTTGGTTCGGGATTTTGACCTCCATTAGCCCCTGCCCTCTGGCTACGAACATTGCAGCGGTTTCTTTTATCAGCCGGAATATCGGTAGCCCCAAAAGATCGGTGGCCGCAGGACTTCTTTACACACTGGGAAGGGTACTGACATATGTTGTCATAGGTGCAGTAGTTGTTTCAAGCTTGACGGCGGCTCCGGGTCTGTCGAGGTTCCTCCAGAAATACATGGGAAAGTTGATTGGTCCGATAATGATCATCGTTGGAATGTTTCTTCTTGAACTTCTAAGTTTTAGAAACAAGGGAAGAAATCTGGATACTACGTCTCAAGAGAAGATCAAGAGCAAAGGTCTGCTTGGTGCCCTGATTCTTGGCTCTTTGTTCGCCCTTACCTTCTGCCCTGTATCGGCTGCACTGTTCTTTGGAAGCGTAATACCCCTCGCCGTCAATGAACAGTCCAGGCTAATGATTCCTGCAATCTATGGTATCGGCACAGGCCTACCTGTCGTGGTAGTTGCAATCGGCATTGCCATAAGCACCAAGCTGGTCGCGCAGATGTTCAAGCAAATCAGCAGATTCGAATTCTGGGCGAGGACAATTACCGGCATAGTTTTCATAATTCTGGGAATCTACCTGAGCATAACCAGGATTTTCTTGTGAAACGCTCAGGATCACACCGCTTCACAAACAGCAGTCAAACAATTCGCTTAAGTCAGAACTGCTATAATCTTACTCCAAACTTTGAAAGGATAAGTGAAAAGAAGGCATAGCCCGCCATCATGATTCCACTAGACAAGGCAAGTGCTACATAGAAATTGATGCCTCTTCTAAGAAACAATGGCATCGCAACAAAGAAAATCAGAGAAGGAAGAACAAACAGGAGAATGCCGGTCGAGAGTTCTGCAACTTTACTTGCATTTTTCGTATCGTTGTAGAGCCAGAATAGCGCCAGCATGGAAGTAAGAGGTAAAGATGCTATAAGTCCTCCAATGTATCCAGACTTCTTGCTAACTTCAGAAACAAGAGCGATTATTACCGATGACACCAGGATTTTGAATATGTATCTCAGCAAATTCATTCACCTCCGCTTGACTCTTCTTGCTGATAACATTGCCAATTACTTTGAATGATCTCCTATCACTCCTGTGTTCTAATACATTATCACACGCCAGTTTGACTCAGCTTGTAATGAATCGATCCTTCGTAAAAACGATTACGATTAGTCCTCCAGTGGCAATGAGTGAAGCCATCATAATGAACATGCCGAAATAAGAGTATTCTGCAACCATTCCGGCCAGTAATGGCCCCACCATGAAACCAATGGCTCTCGCCGACCTGAGAAGTCCTAGAAATTCGGCTCTTCTCTCCGGCGGTGAACTAAGAGATATCATAGTTCCGGCACCGTTTATGAAAGCTCCAAAGGCAATACCGAGGCAGAAGTACCCGATCGCAATGAGGACCCAGCTCTTTGCCACAGCAAAGAAAATCATTGTGAATATTGTTAGACCTATACCGATCAGCGTGCTCTTTCTTGGTCCAGTTTTCGATATCACTCTTCCGAAGAAGATATGAGAAAAGATCTGCATAAAGGGGTTTATCGAAGTAATAATTGCTGTAGCCGCTCCTGACAAGCCGATTCTTTCAGTCATATATATTGCAATTATCGAAGTGGCTCCGGCCGTTCCAAGCTGTCTCAAGAAAGTACCAGCATAAACTGCCCACAGTCCATTTTTCCAGAGCGGCGAAGAATCCTGCTTAAGAGGAAACAACCTGTTCAGAAAACCCTTTCTGCGCGCGACAGTGTGTTCTAGATCCCTCAGGAAAAGGGCAGGAATCACTGCTAATAGAGCTATTGTTGCGTACCAGTTGATAGTCTGGGTTACAGTGAAAAACACTAGAAGCACTGAAAGCAGCAGCCTGCCTGTCAACATCCCCATCGAATTGGCGGTGTTCAGTATAGACAATTCCCTTGAAGTGTTTCTGACAGAGTCTCTTGACCGCTCTGTGCTGAGCGCCATTGCTATGGGCTCAAATCCAGCTGTGAAGAATGCAATCAGAGCAGAAAACAATACGAAAACCCCCGGGGTCTCTATAACTGAATAGGCAAAGTACAGAAGAGCAGAAGTCATCACAAGCATTATCATTAGTGGCTTCCGCCTCTTGAGCCCGTCAGCTATTGCTCCCCAGGCCGGAGAACCAAAAGTCTCCACAGCTCCTCTCACTGTTGTAAGAAGCCCAACCATAAGAAGTGAGGCCCCAAGTTCTCTTAGCTTCAGCTGCAAGAGCAAGCCAAAACCGAACATCACGAAGAACACTAACAGAGATGTCAGCAAGAGTGGAAGACGTTTGTTATGCAAGGGAGATTCTCCTTTAGTTTTATAGACCTATAAATTATATCACTCTCCCAAGAAGGCTTAGCGAAGACATCAACGTGAGTAAGTTCGATTTTCAACAAGAACTCCTGTGCAAATCAGCTACTTAGAGATTCTTATCACTCAAAACTCTTTTCGAGAAGAACAGAGAATTCTCGCATTCCAACAAGCTCAGACCACTTGTGGTAATCGCTGTCAAAAACGCACTCAAAGAACGTTTGGTCTACACCATTCTTTGAGAGATCCTCGGAGAGGAACGACAGAAGGCTTTGACCTATTCCCTTTCTACGGAAACGGGAGCCGACCAAGATGAACTCAACGAATCCGAGATAGTTGAAAGTCATTAGGTCTTCGAAAATCGAATATATAAGAAGTCCAACTGTTTCCTTCTCATGTTGACAAATAAGTACTCTCCCTCCGGAGTCCAGAGCATTGTTCAGTGTGAAGAATAGTTCACTGGCCGTTACAGATAGCTGGTCTCTAATTGATTTTGCAGTACATGACAGTTCGGTGAAAAGAGCTCTTAAATCCTCTGGAACACCGCGAAATATCTCGAATTCGCTTTCGTTGAAAGCGCCGTATATTCTACTGAAGCTGAAGGATACCTTCGTTTCACTAAAGCCTTCGCTCTTCAGAAGTCTCCATCCTGCACCGTTCCGATACGTGTTTGCAGTTACAGTGACATAAGATGAGTTTCTAAGTTCATTGACTGCCTCCTGAAGTAACAGCCTTCCAGCTCCTTTGCCTCTGCACTTTTTGTCGACATACAGGTCGTATATATGGCCTTTTTCTTCAGTGGAAACTCTGTCCTCTCTCTGCGGACCGAAATGAACGTGTCCTGCTATCTCAGAGCCGTTCCTCAGAACAATCAAAGAATCTCCCTTCTTTAGAAAATCGTAGTAGACTTCTTCCACCGGCCTGAGTTCGGAAAGTGAGTACATTCCACTGCTTGATTCTGGAATTGAGTGGTACATATTCTTCATGATTCTCTCTGCCTCTTCAGCAGAGGGCCTATCAATAGACAAGTCCTTCATTTTCTCCACCTACAGGTCAGATAAATGATACCGATTTTCTCTAGCTACTGTATGATTATAGTAACTTAGCACATGGAGGTGTAGCAATGAAAAGAATTATCCTAGTCTCAGCATTGTTGATTCTCTCTTTGGTTGCTCTGGGACAATCAGAGTTCATGATACCTATGAGCAAGGCGGATTTTGAATTGAGAGGACCCGTAAAAACTGTTAAGATACTCTACCCCGAAAATGAAATGGAACTTGGGATCGACGAAGAATTCGTGCTTTCCGGGTACTCCATACTCTCTTTCAATCCGCTGGGCGGTCTTGTTTCTCAGATTGAGTATGACAAAGAAGGCAACGAGAAGAGTGCGATAATATTTAACTATGATATCAACGGCAACCTACTCTCTGTTTCAGGAAGAGAAAATGGTGTTGAAGAATCAATCGATGAAATCAGGGTTGAGAACGGAAGAATTGCCGGAATAATCGTTGAAGACTCTGAAGGTGACTCCAATCTGGTTATGGAATACGATGAAGCGGGAAGACTAGTCGCTCAGAAGATCAGCGGAATGAGCGAGGGACAGGAAATCGAGATGACCATATCGATGAAATACGATGACAACGGAAATCTGGTTGAGGAATCCTTTGGAATGATGGGAATGGTCCTTACAAAGACCATTTTCGAGTACAATGATAGGAACCAGAGCGTTAGAGAGCTGGAGTATATGTACATGTTCGCAGAACCAGGCACAGAACCCGAACCGATAGAATCTACTCTTGAGTACAACGAAATGGGTGACGTATCGATCAAGATCTCCGATAGCTACTGGGGAGATGAGAAGGAAGCAGTGGTGTACGAATATGAATACGACTCTATGGGGAACTACGTTTCTATGGTAGCCTACTACGTCATGAATATAGCTGATCTAGAAAAAGATGGTTGGAAAGAGCTTGCAACGATAGAGCAGGAAGAGACAAGAGAGATTGAGTATTACTGATTCAAATGACAAACCATAAGAGGGTGGAAACACCCTCTTTTTCATTTTGAAATACCTGCTTTCATTTCACAGTTGCCACTCCCAATAATCACGACTCTTCGTTGTGATATCACTACAATACTTACACTCGACATGCAATCTTACTCGAAATACTTGAACAATCGAATTTATGACGTAATCGATCGTTGAGTGAATCAAAATATCTATATTGTTCTTCCAATACTATAATCTGCGTGCACAATGATCTATTGACATATAGCCCGTATTGGATAGCGAAGCTTCCGCATGAGGGGAAGGTGATACTATGCGGCTGAAAAGAGTATCGATAGTTATTGTTGCGGCTCTCATTGCAATGCTTCTTATATCTTCCTGTATTCCCAAAGACCCTGTCGCCGCTGCCACAAAGAAGTTCATTCAATTCATAGAGTCTGAAGGAGAACCCGAAGGTCCATTCACCGGACTTCTCCTGGGTGAAGTGGGAGAGGGAGACGTCATCGGATCCGAGTCGGCTAAAGTCCCGCAACTCCAGTATCAGTTGCAAGGGATAAATGAAGCAGGTTATTTCTTCTATCTGGATGAAGCTCCCGGTGCATTCTATGATCACCCTGGAAAACTTGTCGTAGTCTCTAAAGGCGGCCAGATTATTTTTGAAGAAGACACTGAGGGCTGGCCAACACTAAATGGAAACATGGTTACAGCGATGAGCGACAGGGAAGTCTATGCCACCGCAGTTATTTGGGATAAATGGAAGATTATTAAGCCTATAATCACAGTAATAGATATCGATTGGATTGCTCGATTTCTAAGGATAAAGGGAGCTGTAATAACCAGTGGAATAACTCCCACACAGAATCTTTACGCACAGGCTCGTGACGTTAGAAACCTAATGTCTGATGCCTTCAAGGCCATAATGGGTTCTGACAGAGTGCGTGACGTGAAGTATGTTTCGGGTGCAGCCGCTCCAAACTGGACTGCCGTTCAAGCTGCGATCAATGATCTCTTAATGACAGAGAAGGTAGACTACATTACGCTCTATTTCATCGCACATGGAAACACTAACCTGATGAATCTTGGAGGAACAACTTTCTACGCGAATCAGTTGAGAAGCTACATCCTTGAGCATCCGAACGTTAAGTTCTGCATAATCATCGAATCCTGCCATGCTGGTAGCTGGCTTGAAGGCCTGAAATCCGGTGGAGTAACACCAGCAAACATCGAGATTATCATCACTACGACTACCGCTGCCAAGAGCGCATACCCAGACTGGGATAGCGCGGGCGGATACGCAGATCACAATCCTACCGATATGTATGTTGAGTGGTCAGGGGACTTCCTGCAGAAACTAGCTTATTACACAAGTGATGCGCATTGGCCGGAAGTGACTGCATATGCCGATACTAAATCAATAGATTGGTTGCCAGCTCTGTTCTACAAATGCTATACGGCAATTAAGGGAGTCACTCCGTCCAGCACTTCATGGACCCTTACGGAGCGCTCGGTTGCTGGATCTATTCAGGAACCAATGCGCTACATTACCTGGACTCCCTGAAGAAAAACTCTTTCATACTGAAAAGCGGGCAATAGCCCGCTTTTTTCATCTTCAGTTCACTTTCGACAAAAAGTTATAATTGTGTATGGACTTATTTTCGATTATCAAACCCGAAAAGCTGGAAGGCTATCAAGTCAGGAGTAGAGTTCTCAGGGATGAGACAAAGCTTCTGAGGGCGGAAATAGAGCTCTTAAAATCTGAAAATGACAGTGTTATAAGAAGCTCGCTCTTCGAAAGTGCTGTCATTAGAGCTTCAAAGCTCGTAAGGAACAGCGGATTCACAATGAAGAGTTTCCGTGAATACATTCGGCAGGGCTGTCCCAGGCAATTTCGAAGAGAGCTCTATCGTGTTCTCGACGACTTTGAGAAGGAAGAAGCTCTCCTTGCAAATAGAATAGTAAGACTCAAGAATCGCCGTGATCGCGTAATCGTTCACATGGATCCTCGTTTTGCCTTTCACCCGGAAAGAGAAGATGAGAACAGAGTAGATCTAGAAGACATAGAAGCGATATGCTCCCATCTTGAAAGACAAATTGCTTTCTTCAGCGGAAAGCTCTTAGACTGTAGATGAAGCCAGCGTTTAAGGACCTAATGAACCATCAGGAGTATTTCAACTGAGTTCCTTCTCTAGAGGCTGAAACTGATAAACTGGAATGGCTAGACATGATTTATCAGTAGAGCTACAATTTGGGCGACAAGCACCTATCTGGTGGAGCCGAAAGAATATCAACTGATGAATTATTCGAAGAATTCTTCTGTGACGAAGTTAGATATAAATATCTCCAGTCCTGTTCTCTTTCGTAGCACAATCAGAAAGAGTATGTCGACCAAAAGCTCTATTCATAACCTCTTTACGCATTAGAGATTATCTATTGTCTGAAAGACAGAATTACCGAAGAAACAAACCACTCAAGAAAATGTGACCCGTGTGGATTCACGAATGATTCGCCTCCCGCGACAAGAAAAGTAAAAACCCTGAGCCCTCTGCCCTTATCAATCACTTTGTCCCAATCTTCGCTGTCCATAGTCCTCTTACCGTAGGTAGCCCTTCCGGAGTTGCCAAGAGTACTTGCGAAGCATCCCTTGCAGTTGAGATTGCACCTGTTCGTGGTACTCATTATCATTATAGGATGAACCATCAATCCTTCCTGAAGTAGGGAGTCTCTTTCAGCGATTCAGATTCTTTGAATGCTTCCAAAAGTTTTGCAGAACAACGAATGTATCTTGGATTCTCCACTATCCATGGAAGAAAGACTTTCGATAGACGAGGATTGTTCGACTTGAAAGCAAGATCAGTTTTTTCGAAGATTCCAGATTTCATACATTCACCCACTGAACATCTCAAAAACAATCTAGTGCAATATTGTGGCTTATGCGTTTTGACAAGAGAGCTCTTTACTCTTTTCTTCAAACGTTATAATTTGCTTGAGAAAGCCGAATCACATAGATGTGAGGATATAATACTTGACATTATGTAAAGTACTGTATACACCTGTCTCAGGTGATGATTTGAACAACAGGCTGAAGGAATTCAGATTTAGAATCGAGACATGACACAGGACAATCTGGCAAGAATGGCAGGAGTGAGCCGGCAGACAATAATCGCGGTCGAAAAGGGAAAGTTCAACCCTTCAGTTAAACTTGCTCTTAAGCTTGCAAATATTCTTTACTGTACCGTCGAGGAACTCTTTGAACTTGAAGAAGGTGATTAGGTTGGTGCTTAAAATGGTTATCTTGATATTCGATGTCTTGGTAATTACCCTATCGATTTCTCTCATTTGGACCGCGGCAAGCTGGTATTCTCTGCTTTTGCTGGGGCTCTTTCTTTTTCCATCACTGAGAACGCTACGAGTAATCCCCGAATTTGACGAAAGAGAAAAGGCTATTGACAACCTTTCATCTAATATAGCATTGGGAATAAGCTTTGTTTTGGCGATCTTTTACATTGTAATGAAGTACATCCTTACGATCGACGGTGCGATCTCTTTCATTCTTGTTCCTTTTGTTGCAAAGGCCGTCTTTTTTTCTGGATTCACTCTTGAGAGAAGGCAGTCGATTTCAATCATTGGGAGATCAGCCGGCTTGATACTTGTAGGCTTTGCGCTTCTTTCCCACGGTTTTTCTATGGCCGGTCTAATAGAGATGCTTCCCGGTACCGTTATCCTTGTTTGCACAGAGCTTTCTGTCAGATATTGATGGTTCGGTCTCAGCTATCTGTTCTCGATAGTTACTGCAACATGGATCTACGTACCAAACTTTGGAGGGATCACGTCGGTACTTGTCTACTCATTGTTTGTCATTCCGTTCGGTTTTCTTCTTGTCAGATCTCTTATGAAGACCCAGAGTACTGAACTCTAGGTCTTTCTTCGATACTGTAAAGCTTCTGCAATATGCCTGGACTGAACTCCGCTTTCTTCGAGATCTGCTATTGTAAGTGCTAATTTAAGAACTCTATCAATTGCCCTTGCAGTTAATTTCATCTTATCCATGGCCGCCGAGAGAAGTGATCTCGATGCTGCATCAAGCGGTACGTATTCTTTCAGCAAGGCATGACCCAGCTGACTATTCGAGAATATGCTCATTCCTTCATATCTTTTCGACTGCCTCTTTCTTGCTGCAATGACCCTCTTCCGAATTTCGCCGGAGCTTTCTGCCGTTGAGTTCTCCATGTACTTTTCGAAATCAAGTCTGGGTAGATCGACAAAGATATCAATTCTATCCTCCATTGGACCAGAGATCTTTCTGTTGTATCTCTGAATGTCGTACCATGAGCACGTGCATTCTCTTGTCTTATCGCCATACCACCCGCAAGGACATGGGTTCTGGGCAGCAACCATCATGAATCTCGCGGGATAAGTAGCGGTAAGTTTCGCTCTTGCCACGGTAATTACGCCATCTTCAAGTGGTTGCCTTAGGGCCTCAATCACATCTCTTCTAAATTCGGGAAATTCATCCATGAAAAGAACACCATTATGAGCCAGGCTTATCTCACCGGGTCTCGCATCGTTTCCACCGCCAACAATGGAAGTTGTAGACGCGGTATGATGAGGCGACCTGAATGGTCTCTGCTTTACCAACCCTCTATCGCCCAGCAGCCCGGCAACACTGTAAATCATCGTTGTCTCAATAGCTTCATCCATAGTCAACGGTGGAAGGATCGATGGAATTCTGCGAGCCAGCATCGTCTTGCCACAGCCCGGTGAACCTCGAAGAGAAATGTTGTGCCCACCTGCTGCGGCAACTTCACAAGCCCTCTTGGCAAACTCCTGGCCCTTTATTTCGGACATGTCGGGCCCACTCATATTTCCAAGTTCAGGCTCCGAATATACAACAGGTCTCTTCTGAACATATCCGTTGAGGAAACCAACCAAATCATTTAGACTCTCGGCAGTGTAGATCGTAAGGTTGTCCACTATCGAGGCCTCTTGGCCATTTGGGGCCGGAAGTACTACTTTCATACCCTTTGCCCTGCTTGAAAGTGACAGTAGAATGGGCAAGACTCCCCTAACACGTCTTAAGCTTCCATCAAGACCGAGTTCTCCAAAAAAGACAAAGTCCGAGAGATCGGTCTTTATTTTGGACGTGGCTTTTAGAAGCCCCACCGCTATAGGGAGATCGAGATATGATCCCTCCTTTTTCACGTCACTCGGAGCGAGATTTACCGTTATCCGACCATTGGGGAGCTCAATTCCTGAGTTCTTAACGGCACTCTTAACTCTCTTCTTGCTCTCCTTAATAACAGTATCTCCGAGACCCACAATATCCATTTCTTGGATAATTGCTCTACTGTCAATATCTAGTTCAACGAGAACATCCAAAACGTTTAAACCCATGGTTGTAATCGTCCTAACTCTTGAATAACGCATCTCATAACCTCCTATCCTATCTCAAATTATATCAATCAACTGGCGAAGAGGTGATATACTATAAACGAGGCATGGTCGAGGTGTGCATATGAAGAATACACATCGAATTGGTGTAAGAGCTGTAGTTATAAAAGACGAATCTGTTCTTCTTGTTCGTCATGAGCATCGCGACAGACCTCCCTTCTGGTGTTTTCCCGGCGGACTTGTCGAACCCGACGAAGATCTTCTCAGCGCTGTCAAGAGAGAGATAAGGGAAGAAACAGATCTCGAAGTTTCACCTCGCTCTGTTGTCGCACTACAGGAATTTAGAAGAGAAAACCTTCTGGAGGTGATATTTTCCTGCGATTACGTCTCAGGAAGTGTCAAACTGGGATCAGATCCCGATAACTTGGGAATGCCGACGTTAGTTGATGTGAAGTGGGTAAGATTTGAAGAGATCAAAAAGTACAAAGTATTTCCCGTTCAGCTTGCTTATCATCTTGAGAATGGGTGGGCCAATCTGGGTTCGGTAAATCTCTACCAGATGGAGAGCAAGCAATCAACCGTTGGACAGGATCTTGATCGCGGTGTACTGTAACGGTATTTGATATTGTGATAACATGTAGTAACACAACTTGAGTCACATCACACGAGAGGAGGGTTATCATGGATTACAACATCTACTCCAAAGACGTAACTGTAACAGACTCCATGAAAGACTACATCGACAAGAGGTTCTCAAAAGTGTCGAAAGTTGTCAACGAGGAGAAACTAATCTCGATGGATCTCAGGCTCTCGAAGGAAAGAGCTTTCTACAAAATCGAAGCAACTGCTCATTTACCAGGTGTGATGGTTCGTGTGGAAGAGAAGGGCAGTGATTTCTACACAGTCATCGATTCAGCATCTGATTCCTTTGAGAGAAGAATAAAGAGGTTCAAAGAGAGAACTCGCTATAAGCACAAAAACGGCCTTAAGGAAAACCTCGAATCAATTCCCTCCAAGTTCGAGGAAGATCAATCAGCAGTAATCACTCGACGGAAGAAGTTCACAATCAAGCCCATGACTGAGGAGGAGGCCCTGCTTCAGATGGAAATGCTTGGCCACACCTTTTTTGTCTACAGGAATGTCGAGACAGATGAAGTCAATGTTCTTTATACCAGGAAGAACGGGTCTGTTGGAATAATCGAGATGAATGAATAGCGCTGGCCACCAAAAGGTGGCCAGCTTTTTGATCGTTTGAAAACGAACATTAGTTGTAGTAAATTTGAAATCCAGTTCTGTCAATAGAAATGAAAGGGCGGTGGCAAGAATAAAGAATAACAGAACGCAGACCATAGTCTTCAGTCGAATTGAAGATGAGGTCAGAATCGCCTCGCTGGATGGTGATCAGCTAGAAGAAATCTTCTTCGAAGACATGGATAGCGAGAGCGTTACAGGGAACATCTATCTGGGTAAGGTGGAGAATGTCGTTCCCAGTCTAGAAGCGGCATTTGTGAATATCGGAATTGGAAGAAACGCTTTTCTTAGGTTCAAGGATGCATCCGGACAATCCAAACTGGAGAAAAGTAACAAGGTCCTTGTCCAGGTTAGCAAAGACCCTGTTGGATCGAAAGGTCCTCAGATAACTCTAAAAGTTAGTATTCCAGGTCGTAGCCTCGTCTATACACCCTTCTCAAAACACATCGGAATCTCTAAGAAGATAACAGAACAGCAAGAAAGGCATAGACTGACCGAGGTTGCAAAATCCGTTCTCGAAAACAAAGAAGGTGTGATATTTCGTACAGCCGCTTTTGGTGTGGGCGAGGAAACTATAAAAGAAGAGCTCGAGAGTCTTCGTAGTAACTGGAATCAGATAAATGAAACGTTCAGGAGGAGCAGAAAGCCAAAGATTCTATACGAGGAACCATCGTTTGTCGAATATATACTCAGAGAGAGGCTTACTGAGAACACAAAGGAAATAGTGGTTGACTCCGAGGAACTCTGGCACGATGTCGTCGCAGGAATTAGCAAGTTCAAATCGGGCTTTAAACCAGTTGTAAGGTACGTCGAAGGTGACGCTTTCGCATCTGAAGAAGTGTATGAGAAAATGAAGATTCTCTACACTAGAATGGTTTCCTTACCTGGAGGAGGGAATATCTACATTGATAGAACGGAAGCAATGACTGTAATCGACGTAAACTCGGCCAGCAATATCTCTGGAAATGACGTATCTGAGACTTCATTGAATACTAACCTTGAAGCTGCTTCGGAAATAGCAAGACAGCTGAGACTGAGAAATATCGGAGGAATCGTTGTTATCGACTTCATAGATATGAAGAGCGACGAAGATAGACAGAAAATAATTGACAGCCTCACCAGTGAATTTAAGAAGGACAAGGCAAGGACCATGATAATGGGATTCACTAGACTGGGACTTCTGGAAATGACTAGAAAGCGATCTACAGCTGCCATCGGATCAAAACTATATTCTTCATGTCCGATCTGTAAGGGCACGGGAAGAATAGAATCTCCAAGGGCTGTATATCAGAGATTGTTGAAGGATCTTGCGAGAGGTTTTCAGGATGAGACTATTAGTGGGGCAGCTGTTCAGGTGTATCAAAACATGTCAGGAATCCTAACTCCCGAAAACCAGAAAAACCTAGGCAGAACTCTAAAAAGAGAGATCTCAGTTGGCTTTACATGGCCGATTCCGACTTCTTACGAAGTAAAATTCGTGAAGCAGCAAGAGAAACCAAAGAGACCTAGAAGAAAAAAAAGGAGTCTAAATGACTCCCTTTTCTTTTCTGGTGGATGCGACAGGGATTGAACCTGTGGCCTCTTCCGTGTGAAGGAAGCGCTCTTCCGCTGAGCTACGCATCCGCACAGTAAATTCTATCACCGGCCGGGTATGGTGTCAAGGTTTGACAATTGGCTGCGAGCTGGCCGATGGTGGTGATGGTTGGGAAGAGACAAGGATAAGCTGCAAGATGTAAGTTAAAAAACCGAGGTCGGAGGTTGCAGGTTGGGGTGTGGAAAGAGCTAAGGACAGAGGTTATCCGTTGACCGTCCTCCGAAAAGAGAGAGCCCGTGACGATTTTGATCTTATCCAAGGACCGGTTCACGGTCTTGGACGAAGGACCAAGGACGAAACTTTTCAGCGAGCAGCGTCGACTATCAGGCGGACAGCGGCACTCTGTAACCTGCATTCCCGGTAATTATAA